>DAOWMW010000235.1 GCA_030642865.1 Desulfobacteraceae bacterium | reverse complement strand
TTTTAATATTTTGAGAAGTCTGCGCTGGGGTATAATCAAAGCATCCCCGTCACATAAAAAAAGTCTCCGCTGACGTTTGCAGTACTTTGCAGCAAAGGCAATATCCTCCATGATAATATCATCCGCCTTAATCCTGAATCGTTCACCATCATAAGCACCACAGAAGGTACATTTATTATGTGAACATCCCACCGTAGCCTGGAGCAAAATACTGTTCGCCTCGCTCGGGGGTCTTATGATATTTCCTTCATAATGCATATTTACTTTCTCCTAAAGATAAAATCCCTGCTTTTCCTGTGCAAATGCTATTTCCTTGCAATACTGGTAACTTTTCAGTATTTATCTTTTTAATATTCAATGGTATCCGGTCAGGGAATTGCCAGGAACACAAAATACTCGGGATTGGGTAATTAATAAAATTCACAATCCTTAGAAGTTTAATATTACATATTTTTATGGAAACCATCTAAACATGTATACAATATGCCTGGCAAAACTTGTTATAATATAATAGTACTCTTCAATTTTATAACATGATACATAATTCAACTAAACTATAATCATTCCTGGTTCTAAAGCAAATTAAAAGGGTAATAATATCATGCTTCTTAATCTTGTTTTCTTTTCCGCTGGACTATTGCTGCTTTGCTATGGCGCATCGTGGCTTGTAAAAGGTGCATCTACCCTTGCGGGGGATCTTGGCATCCGACCCATGGTAATTGGGCTTACTGTTGTTGCATTTGGAACTTCCGCACCGGAACTTTTTGTAAGTATTATCTCATCAATTCAAGGTAAAAGCATGATAGCCGTGGGTAATGCCGTGGGAAGCAACATATGCAACATCGGCCTGGTACTGGGGCTCACAGCCCTGTGCAACCCTGTTATCACCAATAAAACGGTTGTAAAATATGATATACCGATAATGATTGGAATATCCTTTTTCCTTTTATTAATCTCCCTCGACTCACAAATAAGCAGACTTGACGGATTCATCCTGTTTTCAGGAATAATCATCTATACTTTTTTTAATTATTATTTCTCTGCCGACAAAAGCAAAAAAACAGACAAAAACCAGAAACCTCCAGTTTGCAATGCCGGGAAAAAAAAATTTATCACAACAAAGTATGGACAGTTTATTCTCATAATCCTCGGTATTTCCGGAATTATTGCAGGAGCCGACATCCTTATTGATGCGGCTGTTAAAATAATGCAGGCATTTGATGTTAATGAAAAATTTATTGGATTAACCGTTATAGCCTTTGGGACTTCTCTCCCTGAGCTTGCAACTTCCATGGTATCTGCTTTGAAAAAAGAGATGGATATAAGTATAGGGAACCTGATAGGAAGTAATGTTTTTAATATTTTAAGTGTCCTGGGCGCAGCATCCTTAACCAGACCGATTTCAATAAATGGAGGGTTTATTGAAAGTGGTCTCATTTATGACTATCTTGCTATGATATTTGTCTCCATTTTTTTGTGGTGCATGCTGGTAAAAAAGCCTGTTGTCAGCAGAATAAATGGTGCCATACTTTTAACAGCTTATACCGGCTACATTATTTACTTGAATTTGGCTTGACAAAGCAAAGATTTTTTAGTAATCAAAACAGTTTGATTATGTACTATTTTCGTATATAGATTATATACCATTTTTTAATGGTTCACTGAAATTAAAAAAATAATATTATGGAGGATTTACAATGGCAAATTTAGTAGCACCCCATGGTGGAAAAGGTTTAGTCTGCTGCCTGCTGGAAGGGGCGGAACTCGACGCTGAAAAGAAAAAGGCTGCAACTTTAAAACAGATTACAATAACACCTCGTGAAGAAGGTGATCTTATTATGATGGGAATTGGCGGTTTCAGTCCCCTTGACGGCTTTATGACAAAAGCTGACTGGAAAAACGTATGCGACAAATTCCTCCTTGCTGACGGAACCTTTTGGCCTATACCTGTTACCCTTTCTGCAGACAAATCTGATGCAGATGGAATAAATATTGGTGACGAGATTGCCCTGGTTTCAGAAAGCAGCGAAATAATGGCCACCATGAAAGTCACTGAAAAATTTGAAATGACCGAGGCCGACAAAAAATACGAATGCGAAAAAAATTACATGGGTGAAGGAACACCCACAGCTGAAGAATTCTGGAAAATTGCAAAAGATGATCATCCAGGGGTTCAGATGGTAATGTCACAAAAAGATGTAAATCTTGCCGGACCTGTTAAAGTTTTAAGTGAAGGTGATTATCCTGAAAAATATGCTGATGTTTACTTGAGACCTGCAGAATCAAGAAAACTTTTTGAGGATAAAGGCTGGAGTGAGGTTGCCGCACTGCAGCTTAGAAATCCCATGCACAGATCCCATGAATACCTTTGCAAAATCGCCGTGGAAGTCTGTGATGGTGTTTTTATCCATTCCCTGGTTGGAAATCTGAAACCTGGAGATATTCCGGCTGAAGTCCGTGTTAAATGCATTGATGCTCTTGTTAAAAATTATTTTGTTGAAGCTAATGTAGTTCAGGGCGGATATCCCCTTGACATGCGTTATGCAGGTCCCAGGGAAGGACTGCTTCATGCAACATTCCGCCAGAATTACGGATGTTCAAAAATGATAATCGGCCGTGATCATGCCGGAGTTGGCGATTTTTACGGAATGTTTGAAGCACAGACAATCTTCGATAAAATTCCTGCACCTGCAGAACCTGGCAAAGCTCTTCTTTGCGAACCGTTGAAAATAGACTGGACTTTTTACTGCTACAAATGCGACGGCATGGCATCCCTTAGAACCTGCCCCCACGGTAAAGACGACAGAGTTCTCCTTTCAGGTACACTCCTGAGAAAAGGCCTGTCAGAAGGTACAGAAATTCCAGATCATTTTGGGCGTGAGGAAGTTCTTGAGATACTCCGTGAATACTATGCTGGACTCACTGAAAAGGTTGAAATCAAGACACACAAAGCTGCCACAGGGAGCTAAAAAATCTGCTTGCAGATTTCCTGATCTTGCACGGCGGTAAAATAATATTCCGTCGTGCAAATAACAATAAAAAAAAGGGAAGACTTTTTTAAGTCTTCCCCTTTTTTTTTATAATAAATTTAAAAATGAAAGCAAGATGGTAACCTGCTGTTTATTTCCTGTTGCCATACTCCGCATAGGTCAGGGCAACTGTCCTGTAAACCACATGGGCAAGCTTTGAA
>DAOWMW010000081.1 GCA_030642865.1 Desulfobacteraceae bacterium | reverse complement strand
ATCTTGGTAAATTAATTGAGGTTGGTAAAACAGACACGGTCTTTACCAGGCCGGTTTTGAAAACCACAGAAGATTATATAACCGGTCGCTTTGGCTAAAGCATTTCGACCTGTGCGATTAGGTGTTAGCTTTTTGCATGAAACCTTTCAACATCGGCCTGGTCTGTGGGGGGAGCGTCGGGTAACCGATGCTTCTACCTGGAAAATATTTATGTGACGATCCATGGATAATAATTGAGGAGTAACATGTCTGCCTATTTCCAAAAAGAACTCACGGAGATAAAAAAAAAAATATTGACCCTTGGTGCACTGGTTGAAAAACATATACAAATGGCAGCAGAAGCCCTGTATGAAAATGATGCTGACCTTGCTGGTGAAGTTATAAGAGGAGATTATGAAATAGATGAGATGGAGGTTAAAATAGAGGAAGAGTGCTTGAAAGTCCTGGCACTGTATCAACCTGTAGCTAGTGATTTAAGATTTTTAATCGGAGGGATTAAAATCAATAATGAGCTTGAAAGGATAGGGGATCAGGCTGTGAATATTGCAGAACGTGTTGAAATTATAGCCAGGCAAAAAAAATATAATTTTGTTTTTGATTATTCAAAAATGGTCGAAAAAGCCCAGAATATGCTTAAAATGAGCCTCGATTCCTTTGTTAATTTTGATCTCGATCTTGCCATTAAAGTCCTTACGCTGGATGATGAAGTCGATTTTATAAAAAAAAAGGCTTATGACAAAATAAAAGAAGCTGTAAACACTCATACTGACAGTGCTGGATATTTTATCAATCTGTTGCTTGTTTCAAGGCATCTGGAGAGATTGGCCGATCATGCAACCAATATCGCGGAAGAAGTGATTTATCTTATTGAAGGTGAAATTGTAAGGCATGGATTAAAATCATGATGAAAAAAATACTTGTGATTGATGATGAGGAGGACATCCAGGAACTTGTCAGGTATAATTTAAGCAGGGATGGTTTTAAAATTGTCTGTTCAGGGTCTGGTGAAGATGCATTAAACAAGGTCGAGGTGATGAGTTTTGATCTTATACTCCTTGATTTAATGCTACCTGGAATTGATGGTTTGGAGGTTGCAAAAACCTTTAAAAAAAACAGCCGGACAGAACAAATTCCTGTAATTATGCTGACTGCAAAGGGGGAAGAAGCAGATATTGTCACTGGCCTTGAAATTGGTGCAGATGATTATATTACCAAGCCTTTTTCTCCGCGTGTTCTTGTTGCAAGGGTAAAAGCAGTTTTAAGGAGAAAAGAGAAACCTCTGGACCATAAAGATTCTGTTATGAGAATACATGAACTTATGATCGATTCCGGCAGAAGGGAAGTGACGATAGAAAAAAAAGCAATTGATCTTACTTTTACAGAGTTCCAGATTTTAAAGTTTCTTGCAGCAAATCCGGGATGGGTTTTTACCAGAAATCAGATTGTAGATGGAGTAAGGGGAAAAGAGTATGCAGTAACAGATAGAAGTGTAGATGTACAAATTGCAGGCCTGCGGAAAAAACTTGGTCCTTTCGGAAAATATATTGAAACAGTGAGGAGCGTTGGTTACAGGTTTATGGGGAAATGAGATATGAATAAAAAATTAAAACTCATATGGCAGCTTTACCCCTCCTATTTGATTATCATTATTGTCTCTTTGCTTACTGTATCATTATATCTATCCAGCTTCACGGAAGATTTTTTGCTTGACAATATAAAAGAA
This sequence comes from Desulfobacteraceae bacterium, assembly GCA_030642865.1. Lineage (GTDB taxonomy): Bacteria > Desulfobacterota > Desulfobacteria > Desulfobacterales > BuS5 > DAOWMW01. Next base: position 4,545 of record DAOWMW010000081.1, on the reverse strand, counting down.
GACCTCATTATCCGTGCCGTGCTTCTGGAAAATCAATTCATTCCTTTTTTAACACCTTTAGACTCCAAAAATCTTGATCTCCTGTGTAAAAAAGCAGGGAAAACTTCAGAAACCCGTATCACGGTTATTCTTCCTGAAGGTAATGTTGCCGGTGATTCAGAAGAAGACCCGAAGATTATGGACAATCATTTAAACCGTCCTGAAATTCTAACCGCCCTGGGTGGTGATACCGGGTCATCCATAAGAAAAAGTGAAACCCTGAAAATACTAATGATGTATGTGGCCATTCCCCTTTGTTCAAAGAATTCAACCCTGGCCATTTTACGTGTTTCTCTTCCCATAACATCAATAAACCAGACCATTGATAAAATTCAGTCCCGTATTATGATGGTTGGATTTTTTATTGCATTATTTGCGTCGATATTAAGTTTTTTTGTTTCAAAATGGATCAGTAAACCCATCGAAGATATGAAAAAAGGAGCCGCCAAATTTGCATCAGGTGATTTAGCCCACAGGCTCCATGAACCTTTTATCCTGGAATTTGCGGGGCTTGCTGAATTATTAAACAAAATGGCATTTGAGCTTGAAGAACGGATTGCCACCGTTAAAAACCAGAGAAATGAATATGAAGCAGTTTTATCTAGTCTGTCTGAAGGGGTTGTTGCCATTAATTCCGATGAAATTGTTCTAAACATTAATCAGTCTGCCATTGAAATTTTAAAAGTCCCCAGGGCAAAAGTAAAAGGGAATAGCATACAGGAACTAATAAGAGATGCAGAGTTTAATAAATTTATAAAGGCCGCGGCCCAAAGTGATTCTTCCAAAGAGGGTGATTTTGTCATATATAACCTTGGCAACAGGATTATAAACTGCTTAAGTGCCTCTCTTTGTAATGCTTCGGACGAACGTATCGGAACGCTTCTGGTCTTAAATGATGTGAGTAAAATCAGAAATCTTGAAAATATTCAAAAAGATTTTGTCGCAAATGTTTCCCACGAAATAAGAACTCCCCTTACAGCGATTAAAGGCTTTGTTGAAACTCTTTATGATATGGATGATGAAAGCAGGGAGAATAAAAAAAAATTTATTAAAATTATTTTAAAACATGTTGACCGCCTTTATTTTATTCTGGAAGATTTGCTCACCCTTGCCAGAATTGAAAACAGAGATGAAAAAAATGGTATTTTCCCTGAAGAAATAAATTTGAAGCCCCTGATTGAAACAGCGCTCCAAATTATTCAGGCAAAAGCGGCTGCAAAAAAAATAACCATTGAACTTTTGGCTAATGACCGGATCATTGTAAAAATAGATAAGCATTTAATTGAACAGGCTCTGGTAAATCTTCTTGATAACGCTGTAAAATACAGTGAAAAAGGAAGCATAATCCAGGTAACAGCCCTGATTCAGGGGGATGAGTTGTTAATAAGCGTTCAGGATTATGGAATCGGTATTCCTGAAAGGCATTTATCCAGAATTTTCGAAAGGTTCTACCGTGTTGATAAAGCAAGGAGCAGGAGCCTTGGCGGAACAGGTCTTGGGCTTTCCATTGTTAAACATATAGCCGCTGTCCATAATGGGTATGTTACAGTTGAAAGTGACCTGAATCATGGAAGCAAATTTACAATACATCTGCTGAAAAATCTGATTGTCAGGTGTTGATTTCCACGATAAATTGAACAAAAAAAAGGGAAAAGCTTAAGTCTGGTCAATTTAATTAGAAAATTAATGCCAGAATAATCTACAACTTAACAGCATCCATCCCGTTTTGAGCTGCGTAAACATGATATCCGAGTTCAGGAGTTGTTACGAAATAACATTTACATTTGGCCTTGGTTATTAGTTCCTATTGCGCAGTTCCATTTGCCGTGAAAACAATCTTTTGCTATATTAATTTTCCTAACATCTTTATTTATCACGTTAATCCCTTTTCTCTATACATTTTTGTCGAGTTCAAATTTAACTTCTATTCCATTTGTCAGGGCCGACTTGAAAATGCAACAAATCCTCCAGTGTAAACATGCTGAATATTCTTCAGTTTAGTTTTCTTCAAATAAATAATTTTCTTCATTCTTCTTCACTTTTTTCTTCTCTTTTTATTCCAATTTTTTTTTGACCTTTTCCACCAATTTTCTGCCAAATCTGCAAACAAAAAAATCAAAAAACATTTGTCAGGATTGGGGATGAAATAAATTTACGATCCTTAACCATGGCACTCCCGTTGCGTTGTGTTGTAAAATTATTCATGGATTATGCCAAATATCGGAACGGAAATTTTTAGATTGACATACTCAACAGTAGCCGTTAGCTTATTGGGTGGTCTAAAATATTTGAATTAGAGTTGCTTGCACACTTTACATAAAAAATAATATTGGAGGGTTTGCTCAAGAATGATGATTCAATTGACAAAAGAACAGGAAATAATACGCCAGGAAATAAGAAAATTTGCTGAAGAAAAAATTGCACCTCTTGCAGGTGAAATTGACAAAACAGGAAAATATTCCTCAGAATTGCTGGAGCTTTTTGCTGAGCATGATCTTTTTAAGCTGAAACTTCCGGAAAAATATGGAGGGCTTGAAGAAGAACCAACAACCTATTATTTAATAATAGAAGAGATTGCCAGAGTTTGCGGTTCATCAGCCATGTTTGTGGCAATTCAGGGCTCATGCATGACTTCTATTCGGGCAGGCGGGGATGAGCAGTTAAAGGAGAGGGTATTCGGAAAACTCGGAAAAGAGAACCTGTTGATGGGATGGGCATTAACAGAGCCAAATGCAGGTTCTGACGTGGCTTCCATGGAGACAAGGGCTGTTTTGGATGGGGACCATTATGTTATAAATGGTTCAAAATGTTTTATTTCAGGTGGTACAGGGGGGCAACCTGCTGATATATATACAGCATTTGTTAAAACAGGTAATGCAAAGGGCAAAAAAAATATTTCCGGATTTGTTGTGGAAAAGGATACTCCAGGGTTCCGCATTGGTAAAATAGAGAGTAAGTTGGGAATGCATGGCTCCCAGGCAGTTGAACTTATATTTAAGGACGCCAGAGTTCCCAAAGAAAACCTTATGGGTAAAGAGGGGGATGGGTGGCGTATCCTTATGGAATCCATCAAGGAAACCAGGCTGGGTATAGGTGCAATGGCACTTGGACTTGCCCAGGGTGCGTTGGACCAGGCCATAAACCATGCAAAACAAAGAGTTCAGTTTGGCAGGCCAATATCTGAATTTCAAGGGATTCAATTTATGCTTGCTGATATGAAAATGCAGGTTGAGGCATCCAGGGCAATGGTATATCAGACGGCTTCCATGTTGGAGCGTGGTGTAAAAAATATTCTCCCCTATGCTTCCATGGCCAAATGCTTTGCATCTGATGCTGCAATGAAAGTTACCACAGATGCGGTACAGATTCTTGGCGGTTCCGGTTATATGCATGATTACCCTGTGGAACGTATGATGAGAGATGCAAAAGCAACTCAAATAATGGAGGGAACCAATCAAATTCAAAGATTGATTATTGCTAAATCCATTTTTTAAGTCTTTAGTATAAAATCATGTTTCCAGATATAGATATATGCGGAGGTATTTCAATGGAGTATAATGATATAATATTAGAACAGGATAACAGGGTCGCCACCATAGTGTTAAACAGGCCGGAGAGCCATAACGCGCTCGGGGGTACCATGAGAGAGGAAATAATTGATGCTGTTCAGAAAGTAAAATTTAACAGCAAAATTCGTGTGCTGGTTATAACCGGTGCAGGGAGATCCTTTTGCGCTGGTGGAAATATTAAGGAAATGGAAAAAAACAGTCTTGAAATAAGCCTCCTTGAAAGAAGAGATTTTATGCGCAACAATGCTCACAGGATAACTTTGGAAATAAGAGAGCTTGAAAAACCTGTAATTGCATGTGTAAATGGTGCTGCTATTGGTGCAGGATGCAGTATAGCTCTTGCCTGCGATATGAGGATTGCTTCGGAAAAGGCCAAGTTCGGGGTTACTTTTGCAAGTATGGGACTTGTTTCAGATTATGGGGGGCTTTATTTTCTTCCAAGGCAGGTCGGTACGGCAAAGGCTATGGAACTTTTTTGTACCGGCGATATTTTTAATGGAAAAGAGGCGGAAACACTTGGTGTGGTAAACAGGGCTGTTCCCCCTGAAGATCTTGAAAAAGTTACCTATGAACTGGCACATAAAATCTCAAACAAGGCTCCTGTATCTTTGGCTATGATAAAGGAAATTATGTATAAAGGACTTAATCTTGATTTAAGAACTGAGCTTGATCTTGAAGCAAATGCCCAGTCCATCTGCCTTAAATCAGAGGATCACAGGGAAGGGGTTCGGGCATTTTTAGAAAACAGACCTCCGGATTTTAAAGGAGCATAATGGGTAATTTTTATTTCATCCCCAATCCTAAGGACTCGATCAAAAATAACTTAGCATTTTAAGCGTCGATCCATCCTGCCTGACTGCGTTACGAAAACGTATAAATATCTTGATATTCCTGCGTTTTCACGCCTTGTCAGGCAGGCGCCTCAACACTTAAAATT
>DAOWMW010000084.1 GCA_030642865.1 Desulfobacteraceae bacterium | reverse complement strand
TTTTTATCACCTATGATAAGATCAATGGGGAGTCTTGTGAATTCGTATTCATAGGGGGGCGTTTTCCATTTAAAGAGGTCGCCGTGAACAGCAAGAATTGCCTGGAGGAGCATTAGAGTTGTTGCATAGGGCTGATATTGATCCTGATCAGTGATATGAATTTGAAATCCTTTGCATAACTCCCCATTGTATTTGTTGGATGTGGGCTCAAATACAGTTTCCCTTAAAATTATTCCGGGGAGATTATTTTTATCAAGGTATGAGAGTATTTTTGAGGTGTTGATGAACGGAGCTCCAAACAGTTCAAAGGGTTGAGTTGTTCCTCTTCCTTCGGATATGTTTGTCCCTTCCCAGATGACCTGGCCTGGATAAACCATTGCAGATACGGGAGTCGGAAGGTTAGGGGAGGGTGGTATCCATGGGAGTCCGGTGTCGGAAAAATAGAATGACCTTTTCCATCCATCCATGGGGATGATTTCAAGATCACATCCAATGTTAAATTGGCTGTTAAATAGAAAAGCGATCTCACCAATGGTCAGCCCGTGACGCATGGGTATGGAATAAAGGCCCACAAAGGATGCCCATTCCCTGGACAGGAGATTCCCCTCAAGCCTCGTGCCACCAAGAGGATTCGGACGGTCTAAAACAATAACCTTTTTATTAAATTTTCTGGCAGCTTCAAGGCAGTATGCCATTGTATAGATAAAAGTGTATACACGTGTACCTGCATCCTGCAGATCAATAATAAGCAGATCTATCCTGTCTAACATTTCACGGGTCGGTTTTCTCGATTTTCCATACAGGCTGAAAACAGGGATATCAAGAACCGGATCTTTGATATCTCCTGACTCAATCATGTTATCCTGCTTTTCTCCGAAAAAGCCGTGCTGCGGGGAAAAGAGTGCTGTCAGCTGGCCAGGGAACTTTTTATTAATAAGCACTCTGGCATGCTGAAAATTTCTGTCCACAGAAGCCTGATTGCACAAAAGGCCTATTCGTTTATTCCAGATAGATTTATGCGTGGTTTTTAAAAATATTTCTAAGCCTGTTTGAACTTTTTGCATATTGTTGTGCAGACCTTTTTCCTTAAAAGTGCTCCATTATTCCGAATAAATTTCTTGAGTCGCTGCAAAAATAATTAAACTTCCCTTTCGCAAGATTCTAACCAGGCGGTATTACGAGGTATATCTATTTTCCGAGTTTAACATTGTCATTTATGAAACCGACAATATCTTCCATGGGCGTGCCGGGCAGAAAGATCATATCCACCCCTATCTCTTTTAACTTGACTGTATCTTCCTTGGGAATAACTCCCCCCATGAGAAAAATAACATCGTCAGATAACCCCTGTTTTTTCATTTCCACACGCATGTCCTGGGCAGCAAACAGATGCTCGCCACCAAGAAAGCTTAACCCGACAACATCAACATCCTCTTCCACAGCCGCCCTTACAACTATTTCTTCTGTGAGGAATTGCCCGAGGAAAATAACCTCCATACCGGCATCTGAAAGCCATTTGCTTATCACCTTAATCCCGCGGTTATGCCCGTCAAGACTCGTTTTTGCCAAAAGTACCTTTATTTTTCTGTTATTGCTGCTCACTTTTTATCTCCCTGGTAATATTCTCTATTCGGTTGCAAACGAAGCGTCAAATTCAGGTTCCACTTGACTAAAAGGGTCAAATCCGTCGTTATGGGCAAGCCGTATGGTGCCGCGCATTTCTGCCATGGTTGCTCCTGCTTCGGCCGCTTCTATGGCAGAATGGCCCAGGTTAATGTTCGGGTCTTTTGCATTCAGGTACATCTGTTCCAGACTTTCTGATACCATTTTTTTGTTTCTGTTTTGCTTGAATTTTTTTAAATTTTCCAGATGTTTTTTAATCATTTCGTCCGGAACTTCGTGTGCGGGCATGATTTTTTCTTCTTCCATTGGTTTACGAAATTTGTTCAATCCAATAACAGGTTTTTTCCCACTTTCAATATCCTTTTGCTTTTCATACTGCACATGCCCTATTTCAGCGTCGACCCAGCCTGACATGACAGCTTTTCTCATCCCTCCTGCCTCTTCAATTTTTTCCATATATTCGAGAATTTTCGATTCTATCTCATCGGTTAAGGCTTCCACAAAGTAGGATCCCCCCAGAGGATCTGCCACAGATGTTACTCCGGTTTCATAGGTTAATACCTGTTGTGTTCGTATTGCCAGCTCGTGGGATTCTTCAGTGGGGAGCCCCTGGGCTTCGTCATAGGAGCAGGTGTGCAAGGACTGGCAGCCCCCAAGGACAGCTGCGAGGGCTTCATAGGCAATCCGTACAGTATTTACAAGGGGCTGCTGCATTGTAAGGGAATTCCCGGCTGTATGTACATGAAATTTATAGCGGAGGGCACGTTCACTGGTGGCTTTAAATTCATCTTTTAGCATATTTGCCCAGATTCTTCTGGCAGCTCTTAATTTAGCAATTTCTTCAAAAAAATTTATCTCGGAACTGTGGGTTATTGTGGCGATTTTCGGGGCAATTTTTTCTATATCGAGCCCCCTTTGAAGAAGGGCATTTAAATATTCTCTTGCCGTTGTCATAGCAAAGGCCACTTCCATGGGAGCTGTAATTCCATTTTCCCTGTAATCGTAAACATCAATGCTCAATGGGTTGAATTTTGGAACTTCTTTCATGCAGAATTCAATAAAATCAAGACAGCAGCGCCATCCCCAGGTTAATGGAAAGGAGGGTGGATTAAAACCGCAGACCCCATAGTGGAGATTTTCATTAACACAGGTTCCCATGAGAGACTCCAGTTTAAAACCGGCTTTTTTTGCTGCTGCAAAATAGATGGCCGGCTGCACCACACCAAGGGTGGTAACATTAACACTTATTTTATCTAAAGGTATATCCTTGATAATATGTTCGGCATCTTCAATGGTGCATAGAGGAACCCCCTGGCGCCCTATATCATGTTTCGCCCGTGGGTGATCAGAGTCTATTCCCTGGTGAGTTGGGACATCAACGATGAAATTTATGGCACTTTCCCCGGAATCAATGAGGAATTTAATTCTTTCATTGGTGACTTCAGGTGATGCATATCCGCAAAGTTCCCTTCTGCTCCATAAACGCCCCCTGTACATATTTTCATATATTCCACGGGTATAGGGAAATGTTCCTGGTAAAGGGCATTTTTTTTCTAATTTATCTGGATCTATATCATCCACGGTATAACAATTTTTTAAAGGTATTCCCGAATCAGTTTCGGTAATGTCGCATTTTTCTCTGTATGCCTTTGCTGCCTTTTCTTTAATGCTTAATTCCATAATCACTCCTTGAATTTTTAAATATCTCTTTTATTGCTTATTGTCAGTATTTTGCGATATACTAAGCTACCTGTAAGCTGGCCTGTGCAAAAGGCTCCTGTGAGAACAGGAAATGTAATGAAACTCCAGCCTGTCCCAGTGGTATAACGTAATATAATAACAACCGGAACAGGCATATGGATTGCCAAAAACCATGATATTTTAATTTTTTTGGCAATTGCTCTCCAAAATCCAAAAGGGAGATTCAAAGCAAATACAACCGCAACAGTCAAGTAAATATTTATATATGGCATAAAAAAAACTTTATTACAACATTATTACATTCAGACCTTGAAACTTTATTCTTTTTTTATTTTTTATCTAAAAAATACATCTAACCATTTGAAATAATTACTTGGCATAAAAATTGCCGATACCCAATTTCTCAAATATTTTACATTATACTCATAATTATAAATATTTTTACCTGGTTATATAGTAGTGTTCAAATAATATTAAAAAAAGTACGAGGTCTGACATTAGATTTGATAAATGTTAACCGCACAGCTCGATAAATTTGAAAGCCAAATTTGTCACTATCCTTTTTTTATTCGGTTTTGTCAAAAAAAAAAGATATATTTTGTAAAATTTGGCATAAGGAGATCAATATTATGACAGAAATACTCGATTTTAAGCGGAGCAGGTCTACATGTGTGGAAAAGGTGGATGAAAACAGGATGGTCTCAATCTGCAGGCTCCAGGATACACTCACCGAAGCTTTTGTTGAAATAAAGGTCAAACTTCCTGACCTTGAGATTATAGATGCAAAAGGGAAATTTTATCGTTCCTATCAAAAAGAGTGTCAGGAAAATGAAAACAAGGCTTTAAAAAAGGTTATTGGTGTCAGAATAGGGCCCGGGATGCTGAAAATTATTAAAGGTTTAATGGGGGAAGAAACAGATTGTAAAGAACTTATTTTTATGGTGGAGGAATGCTGCCACGGTGTAATTCTCGCGTTTACCAAAAAAAGTTTAGACCGGCATTCCATGGAGGATCTCAATGCAATAGATTATTATAAGGATATGGTCAAAAAGAACATCAGGATGTACAATCGCTGCGCAGCCTTTGCTCCGGGGAGTATTCTGGTGGAGGGCCTCACCCCTCCCAGCGAATAAATAGTAATTTACAGCAATCTATAGATCTTCACATAAATAATTTCACGGCGTTATCGGCCGGATGAGATATGGTGAAATTTGAAAAGATCTGGCTGTTTGAGTATGAGCAAGTTCCAGAGGTTTTCAAATTTTATTATGGATCAGCGTATCGCTGAAATTAATTATCTATCTATATTTACAGATTTAAAATTTGTTTTCCACTTGTTTTGGAAATTTTTTTTGGAGATTAAAAGGATATGTTACAATACTCCCGTAATAAACTGATAAGCATTGTGAAAAAAAACGAGGATGCTCTTTTTGTTCATGGCGTTCTTGATGATGATATATATGGTATTGAAATAGATGTTTCCATAGGTATATCTGATTTGCAGATATTATCCATTGATGGAAAATGGAATAGATGGACAACGCCGGAGTGTCCCAGGGCCATATTTTTTCTGCAGGAGGCTGTGGGGTTCCGTGTTGAAAACGGATTTACAGATAAAGTACATAAAATTATCGGCCGGAAAGGGTGCAGGCATTTTGCGAATCTTCTGATTGAATGCTGCTTTTCTGCTAAAGAGGCGGTTCAGGTCATTAAATGGAAAGATGCCGTAAAGGAAAACCCTGATTTATCCTTTGATGAATTTATAAGTGGAAAAACCGATACCTCAAAAAAGGTGGAGGAAAAAAATATCCCCATTCAGGTAAAGGAAAAACCGGTTAAAGATAAAAAAAATCATATTGCTGCTGAAAAAAAAGTATCAGGAGATTTTTTTATTGATCTGCATATGCATACAAGCCCTGCGTCCCCTTGCAGCTCTGCCCCTTTGGATGGTCTAATTCAACAGGCAAAACTAATCGGGCTGGATGGTATTTGCCTCACGGATCATAATTATGTATGGGCTCCAGATTTAGTAGAAAACTTAAGAGAAAAAAATAATTTTCTTATTCTTGCGGGAAATGAAATTATTACAGATCAGGGAGATATGCTGGTTTTCGGTATGAATCGGGATATCAAAGGTATTATCAAGCTAGAAGAATTAAGGGATGAGGTTAACCGGTCTGGTGGATTTATCATTGTACCACATCCTTTTAGGGGATTTTTGAATTTTGCAGTGTCGGACATAGGTTTGACCTCTGAAAAAGCAGCTCAAAGGTCTTTGTTTAAGCATGTTGATGCTGTTGAAGTTTTAAACGGAAAAGTTACCAAACGAGAAAATGATTTTGCTTCAAAAGTTGCAGCAAGGCTTGGGCTGCCGACCACAGGGGGGAGCGATGCCCATGAGGTTGCAGAAGTGGGGAAGTATGCTACCTGTTTTTCATCTGTTGTGAAAAATGAAAAAGATCTTGTTGATGCTTTAAAAAACGGAAATTATTCACCAGTTGAATTTAAAAAAAAGGTGATGTCTCAATAGATTGTCAGGGAATTATCTGACAAGTTATATAGACCTTAAGGGCTCGCGCAAAAATAACTTAACATTTTAAGCGCCGATTCTTCCCGCCTGACTGCGTTACAAAAGTGCAGGAATATCTTTATATTACTGCACTTTTGTGCCTTGCCAGGCGGGCGCCTCAACACTTAAAATTGCCAATTTATTTTTGTGCGAATCCTAAGGATCGTGGATTTTATAAATTACCCATAATTACTTATTCTTGTGCCCGTCTTCTGTGTTGCATCA
>DAOWMW010000168.1 GCA_030642865.1 Desulfobacteraceae bacterium | reverse complement strand
TTGTTAAGCTCATATTGCCAACATATCTGAAAAAAAGCGGGTTGTCAAATTGTGGTCGTAGCTAACCTGCTGATAATATTAGATAAATTGACGGCTCTATTTTGCCTGTAAGCAGCTTTTATGTTTTTTAGGCAGGGGGGGGTGCGGCAAGTTTTTAATTGCTGCTATACGGACGGCTGACGGCCTGGTATGCCCCAATTATAAAGCCGTTGACGAATAGACAAGAATTGTATTTTTGTAAAAAAAATTAAAAAAATGTTATAACTTATATCGAATATCCAGTTTTCAAGGAAAAGATTTGACAATGGCTGCGTTGCTTGTTATTTAGAAATCTTCTTTTGAAAATATTATTTTTAAAATAATTTCTCGGTGAATATTATGTTTAACATTATTGCTTCAAACATCATTGTCAGTCTCCTTCTATCCGAGCTACCTGTTTCTCCTGTCAAGAGGGGCTGAGAAGGGTTTAAGCATCTGTTTAAGCAGTATAAAATCCGTTATCAGCTTTTTTAAAAAGCTGATAACGGATTTTTTTTTGGGAAAAGGATAAAATTATGAAAAGCGATGCCGTAAAAAAAGGTATTGAAAGGGCTCCCCACCGAAGTCTGTTTAAGGCGATGGGTTATACTGACACGGAACTCAAAAGACCTCTCATAGGAATAGCTAATTCTGCCAGCCAGATTATTCCCGGCCATATTAACTTAAACAGAATTTCAGAAGCTGTTAAAGCCGGGATATATATGTCAGGTGGACTCCCCGTTGAATTTGGGACAATCGGTGTATGTGACGGGATAGCCATGAATCATACAGGGATGAAGTATTCCCTTGCAAGTAGAGAACTCATTGCCGATTCCATTGAGGTTATGGCTGTTGCCCATGCTTTTGATGCCATGGTAATGATCACGAATTGTGATAAAATTGTTCCTGGAATGCTCATGGCTGCAGCCCGTCTCAACCTCCCCACCATCGTCATAAGTGGCGGTCCCATGCTTGCCGGGGATAATCCTCTAAAAGAGGCCACCAGCAAAATTGACCTGGTAACTGTTTTTGAAGCTGTGGGAGCTGTAAAATCCGGCAAAATGAATGAAGATGATCTGGCATTGATCGAAGATGCCGCCTGCCCCACATGCGGATCATGTGCTGGTATGTTCACGGCAAATTCCATGAATTGTCTCACCGAGGTTATAGGTATGGGACTCCCGGGAAACGGAACAATACCTGCGGTTATGTCCCAGCGTATCAGGCTTGCAAAAGAGGCTGGTTTTAAAATAACAGAACTTTTGGAAAAACAGATAAGAGCGCGTCATATAATGACCAAAGAGGCCTTTGAAAATGCTCTTGTTGTTGATATGGCCCTGGGATGTTCTACAAATACTGTTCTTCATCTCCCTGCCATAGCAAAAGAGGCTGGAATTGATATGGATTTAAACCTTATTAATGAAATCAGTAAAAAAACCCCCCATATATGTTCTCTAAGCCCTGGGGGAACACATCATATTCAGGACTTGAACCATGCCGGCGGCATTTCAGCTGTAATCCGGGAATTGTCCAGAATTGATTTGATAAATAAGGAATGTTTAACTGTCACAGGGAAAAGTATTGGTGATAATATTAAAGGGTGTAATATTAAAGATAGCAGCATAATCAAATCTGTTGAGGCACCCTATCATAAAGAAGGGGGGCTTGCGGTATTATTCGGCAATCTTGCTCCCGGCGGAGCTGTTGTCAAGCAGTCTGCAGTCCTTCCTGAAATGTTGCGTCACGAAGGCCCGGCCAGGGTATTTGAATCGGAGGAAGATGCATCTGCTGCAATTATGGAAAAAAAGATCAATAAAGGGGATGTTATTATAATACGTTATGAAGGGCCCAAGGGAGGTCCGGGCATGCGTGAAATGCTTACTCCCACTTCTGCTATTGCTGGTATGCAACTCGATGCCCATGTGGCACTTATAACAGATGGCCGATTTTCCGGCGGGACAAAAGGGGCGTCAATTGGGCATGTCTCACCGGAAGCAATGGAAGGGGGGCCCATGGCTATTGTCAGGGAGGGTGACACTATATCCATCGATATTCCCGGGAAAAAGCTGATTCTTGAAATTTCCGATAATGAAATTAAAAATCGACTGGCAAAATGGTCTCCCCCTGAACCAAAGATAAAACATGGATATATGGCCAGGTATTCACGGCTGGTTTCCTCTGCAAATAAAGGGGCTATTATATCTTAGGATCTATGTTAGTTTACAGATAAACAAAAAGGGTTGATTATGAAATTAACAGGTGCACAAATTCTCATAAAAGCATTAAAGGATCAGGGGGTTGATACGATTTTCGGATACCCTGGGGGTGCGGTGCTCGATATTTATGATGAACTTTTCAGGGCAAGTATAAAACATATTATGGTTCGTCATGAACAAGGGGCTGTTCATGCAGCAGATGGTTTTGCCAGAGCAGGTGGCAAAACCGGCGTATGCCTGGTGACATCTGGCCCCGGTGCGACCAATGCAATAACAGGTATTGCTTCTGCATATATGGATTCAATTCCCCTTGTTGTTATTACGGGTCAGGTTCCCACACATCTCATAGGAAATGACGCATTCCAGGAAGTCGACATTGTCGGCATGACAAGACCCTGTACAAAGCATAATTATCTTGTCAAAGATACTGCTGATATCGCAAAAACCATTAAAGAGGCTTTTTATATAGCTTCTTCAGGACGTCCAGGGCCTGTTTTGATTGATATGCCAAAAGATATTGTAAATAAAAAAACAGATTATGAAATACCTGAACAGGTAACCTTAAAATCGTATAATCCCACATACAATCCAAACATAAAACAGCTCAACAGGGTAATAAGCCTCATTAAAAAAGCGAAAAAGCCTGTTATTTTTGCCGGTGGAGGGATTATTCTTTCCAAAGCATCAAAAGAGCTTACGGAATTTGCAAGAAAAATGCAGATCCCTGTGGCAGGCTCCCTCATGGGATTGGGATCTTTTCCTGGCACCGATCCACTGTGGCTCGGCATGCTGGGGATGCATGGGACCTACCGTTCAAATATGTCAGTGGGAGCATGCGATCTGCTCATTGCAGCAGGAGTCCGCTTTGACGACCGTGTAACCGGCAAAATAGATACTTTTGCAGCGGGTGCCGATATTGTACACATAGATATAGACCCCACATCCATACGCAAAAATGTCCCTGTTTCTGTCCCCATTGTTGGAGATTGTAAAATTACCCTTGGCATCCTCAATAATCTCATAGAGCAGGAAGATTTTGGAGATATGGGAGAAAAAAGAGATAAATGGCTGACTCAGATAAAAAAATGGCACGATTCCACCCCCATGTCCTATAACCAGAAAAATATAATAAAACCCCAATATGTTGTGGAAAAATTATACGAATACACAAAGGGTAATGCAATAATAACCACCGAAGTCGGGCAGAACCAGATGTGGGCCGCCCAGTATTATCTTTTTGATTATCCCAATAAATTTATTACTTCAGGGGGGTTAGGGTGCATGGGCTTTGGACTCCCTGCTGCCATTGGAGCACAGATAGCCTGCCCTGATAAACTTGTTGTGGATGTGGCCGGAGACGGCAGTATACAGATGAATATACAGGAAATGGCAACTGCAGTTCAATACAACCTTCCTGTTAAAATTGTAATTTTGAACAATAAATATCTTGGAATGGTGAGACAATGGCAGGAGCTCTTTTATGATAAACGGTATTCCAGCACATCAATGGAACATGCTCCTGATTTTGTCAAACTTGCAGAAGCATACGGTGCACAAGGTTTAAGAGCCTCAAAACCGGAAGATGTTGAATCAGTTTTAGCCGAGGGCCTTTCTTCAGACAAGACTGTTATAATGGAATTTATTGTTGAAGAAGAGGAAGGGGTTTTCCCCATGGTTCCGGTTGGGGCATCAATTACTGAAATGCTGCTGGTATAAATTTGCATATTCGTTCCTGATCTTTCTTGTAAATTAATTTATACCTGTTGTTGTAGATATTGGCTGAATAATTACCATTAATTTTTAAAAAGCTGGGAAAAACATAGCTAAGGGTTGGGGATGAAATAAATTACCCATAATTGCGCTGGGCTTGTGGTCGTTTTCAAGGCGCATCAATGGTTGCATACTCGGAGCATTTTGGGCACCCACAGGGGGATGCCCCTACGCAATTTTGGCCATTGATGCAACACGGAAGACGGGCACAAGAACAAGTAATTATAGGT
>DAOWMW010000216.1 GCA_030642865.1 Desulfobacteraceae bacterium | reverse complement strand
TGAAAAAGCCATCAAAACCATGGCAGAACTTGTCGATCAAACAGAAGAGATAACCCTTTTGACAGATGGCGAACGACGATATGGGAACATTTTGTTTGAAATATGCCATGAACTTTTGGGAACAGGTAAACCTGGTCGTCCACGAAAAACATTAAGGGCTCGCCCAAAAATAACTTAACATTTTAAGCGTCGATCCATCCTGCCTGACTGCGTTACGAAAACGTATAAAGATCCTGATATTCCTACGCTTTCGCGCCTTGCCAGGCAGGCGCCTCAACACTTAAAATTGCCAATTTATTTTTGTGCGAACCCTTAAGATCTATATTTCAGGTTTTCCAAAATCTTTTCCACATCTTGTATGGTCAAACAACATTTCATCTCAACACTTTTATCCTTAATTTTTGCAACGATTTTTTTCAAATCATTTTTCTGATATTTAATATTATTCGAATTCAGATATTTTTCCACAAGATTTTTTCCACATAATACATTAAGGAAATATTCTTCCTTTGATGACACTCCGAATTTTCCCAGGGCATGGGTCCCTGCAACATGGGTTTTAATCCCTTCTCCAAAAAAAGGGGTGTTATAGTTTAAGAGATTTATGCCGGTCTTTTTAAAACATAACTCATCGACATATTCATAGTATTCACGAAATAAATCTATATTTTCGGTTTCAAGGTTTAAATTGAACCCCTGATCCTTAAGGCATTTTCCCGTAATAAAAAGGTCCCCGATGCCGTTCCTTTCGCCAATCCCCAGTGCCCCCACTCCCATGGCGCCAGCTCCGGCAATTACACCCATAATAGTATTCCCCGTGGCCATACCCAGGTCATTGTGGCAGTGAACACTTATTAAAGTTTTTTTATCTTTTGTAAATTCGAAAATATATTTTACCCTGTCAAAAAATTGATTGGGGCACATAACTCCGGAAGTATCAGGAAGGGAGAGAATATCGATTTTTAAAGTATCTATTAAATATTTTGCAGATTTTTCAAGGATGCCCATGTCTGTTTTTCCAATATCAAGCATGCTGACTTCAATGGAAGCTCCTTTTACGTTTGCCCTTATGAACAGAATTGTCTCTTCCAGGGAAGTAAAGATCTGCTCAAGCCTCTGACGCTTCAACATATCTGCGGTTACAGATGTGTGGAGGTGAAAATCGATGAGGCCATATTCTACCATCTGTTTTACATCAGCAACCAGGGCGCGGCTAAGTGGTGCAACATGAATATTATATCCCCGGATTTCTGTTTCCTGGCGCATTTGCCTTATTTTAAAAGCCTCACTTTCATGGGCAGGGGGATATGCCGACTGGGATATATCCACGCCCAGGGATTCCTGGAACTCAAGAATTTTAAGCCTTTCCCCCAGGGAAAACATCAATCCTCTGTATTGCATACCTTCTCGAATTGTCTGGTCAATTACAATGACCCTGCGGCCTCTCATAATCACACACCTTTATTAAAAATCAATGCAGCTTTAATAAAATCTGAAAACAGAGGGTGCGCAGACATGGGACGAGATTTGAATTCCGGATGGAACTGACACCCCAGAAACCATGGATGATTAGCAATTTCAACAATCTCCACCAGATCTCCATCCGGAGACAGACCACTGAAAACCATCCCTTTTTCTGTTAAAATCTTTTTATACTTGTTGTTAAACTCATACCGGTGGCGATGGCGTTCCATAATATGGGAAGAACCATAAGCGGTAAAAGCCAGAGTATCTTTAAGTAGATCGCAGGAATATGCTCCAAGGCGCATGGTTCCGCCTTTATCCGATGTTACATCCCGTTTTTGCACAGTTTTAGTTCTTTCATCATACCATTTGCCCATGAGATAAATAAGAGGATCAGGGGTATTCTCATCAAATTCGGTACTGTGGCCATGGGTTAGCCCAGCAACATTACGTGCAAATTCTATAACCGCAACCTGCATCCCCAAACATATACCAAAAAAAGGAACCTGATTTTCCCTTGCATATTTAACAGCAGTTATTTTTCCATCAATTCCGCGGGAGCCGAAGCCCCCCGGCACCAATATTCCATCAACACCCTGCAATCTCTCTTTAACAGTCTCTTTGGTAATCTCTTCGGAATCGACAAATAAAAGATTAACCCGGCTGTTATTTGCTATCCCACCATGGCATAATGCCTCGTTCAGACTTTTATATGATTCTGTAAGATTAACATATTTGCCAACAATGGCTATATTTACCGAATGTTCCGGGTCTTTAAATTTTTTTACAACCTCTTCCCATGCTTCAAGCCTGGGCGACCTTGCCCATATTTGAAGAAGTTCCGTTATTTTATCATCAAGCCCTTCCTTATTGAATACCAGGGGGACTTCATAAATACACTCCACATCTTTTGCTGTGATAACAGCGTCAACACTGATATTACAAAATAACGCTATTTTCGATTTTATACTGTCTGATAAAAACCTGTCAGTACGACACAAAAGGATATCAGGCTGAATACCTATACTTCTGAGCTCCTTTACGCTGTGCTGAGTCGGTTTTGTTTTTACTTCTTTTGCAGTGGCAATATATGGAACCAGGGTGAGGTGTATATATAGCACATTCTCCTTTCCCACATCTGACCTGAATTGGCGTATTGCTTCAAGAAAAGGAAGGCTTTCTATAT
The DNA here is from genome assembly GCA_030642865.1 of Desulfobacteraceae bacterium. Taxonomy (GTDB): domain Bacteria; phylum Desulfobacterota; class Desulfobacteria; order Desulfobacterales; family BuS5; genus DAOWMW01. The sequence continues at coordinate 854 of DAOWMW010000216.1, read as the reverse complement.
CTCCGATGGTTCCGCCGATCTCGACAATCACAATATCAGCATCATCCGCCACAAGTTTTATACTTTTTTTTATTTCATCTGTAATATGGGGGATTACCTGAACAGTTCCGCCAAGATATTCACCCTTTCTCTCTTTTGTAATAACGGAATGGTAAATTTTCCCTGTGGTAAAATTATTTTTTTTACCAAGCTTGGCAGAGGTAAACCGTTCATAATGACCAAGATCAAGATCTGTTTCAGCCCCGTCATCTGTTACAAAAACTTCCCCATGCTGAAAAGGATTCATTGTTCCAGGATCAACATTAATATACGGGTCAAGCTTCTGAATGGTTACACTTAACCCCCTGCTTTCAAGGAGAGTCCCTATGGATGCAGAGGCCAGACCTTTACCCAAAGAAGAAAGGACACCACCTGTGACAAAAATAAATTTTGTATTATTTTTCATATTGCAATATTTTTTCTAAAATCTGGTAGGTTTATAGTCGGCTTTTAAAAAAAAATCCGCAACCGTAAAATGAAAACCAGTTGCGGATTATTCATTGTATAAATATGATGATTGAAAAATTTAGTCAAATGTTTTGTTTAGGATTGGGGATGAAATAAATTCACAATTCTTACGGATCTTTTCTCACCAGATAAGTACCCAAAACCTCTTCAACCACGGAATAAGGGTCAATTTTTCTATCAGCAATTTTATTAATATAATCTCTTCTTTTTCCAGTCCCTTTAAGCCCTTTGAAAATCAGTTTCTGCACCTCTTCCTGAAATATCATACCAAGCTCATGGGCGCTTCTGTCAAATTTTGCACGCTTTGCAGCCTCCGCGTTACGCAGGTGTTTAGCATGCTTTTCAAT
>DAOWMW010000248.1 GCA_030642865.1 Desulfobacteraceae bacterium | reverse complement strand
TCATCCTTGCTGCTCAAATCAGAACCAGCCTTAATCTTTAACAGCTCATACCGGTTATTATACTCCTGCTCCAATTTGGCGGTCAGTTTTTTAGACTCTTCAGGAAAACTTTTTTGCAAAGAAGCATACCGGACTTCCCCTGACAAAAATTCCTGGAGACTCCCATCCGGAGCCTTGGAGTCAAGGATAAATGGATTTTTACCATCCTGCGTCAGCAATGGATTATAACGGTACAATGGCCAGTAACCGGATAGTACGGCAAGTTTAGCCTCCTCCTGGGATTTACCCATCCCCTTTTTAATTCCATGGTTAATGCATGGAGAATAGGCCATAATCAAAGAAGGACCATCATAGGATTCTGCTTCAACAAAGGCTTTCACCAATTGTTGTTTGCTTGCTCCCATGGAGACACTGGCCACATATACATAACCATAGGTCATTGCCATCCCCCCCATATCCTTTTTGCAGGTCTTTTTTCCTGAAGCTGCAAATTTTGCAACGGAGCCGGTGGGCGTAGCCTTGGAAGACTGCCCCCCTGTATTTGAATAGACTTCTGTATCATATACCATGACATTAATATCTTCCCCTGTTGCAAGCACATGGTCTATTCCGCCAAAGGCTATATCGTAGGCCGCTCCATCTCCTGCAAAAATCCAGTATGACCTTTTTGTAAAGAGTCTGGCTCCTGCATATATCTCATCTATGAACGGATTTCCTTTAATCGATGGAAGAAGTTTTTTTAACTGATCCCCATGTTTTTTTGAGCCCTGGGGATCCTTTTCGTTTTCCATCCAGCCCTTCATGGCGTCCTTTATCTCTTGGGAAATATCGGTATTTAATACCCCCTGCATCAAATCGGCAAGTTTTTTCCGTTGCTGAATATCACCTAAAAACATTCCATATGTAAATTCCGCAGGATCTTCAAATAACGAGTTGCCCCATGCAGGGCCAGAACCATCAGCATTGGTGCAGTATGGAATCGAAGGGGCGCTCCCCCCCCATATTGAAGTGCATCCTGTGGAATTTCCTATTACCATCCGTTCTCCGAAAAGCTGGGTCAGCAATTTGGTATATGGGGTTTCTCCACAGCCGGCACAGGCCCCCGAGAACTCTAGTAAGGGCTGTTGAAACTGGCTCCCTTTCAGAGAATTTCTTGGCATGAGATTATCCTTCACAGGAAGTTTTTCAGCATATATATGATTTGGAACCTGCTGCCGGGTCTGGGTATCAATGGGCATCATTACAAGGGCGGGTTTTTTGGCAGGACATATGTCAGCACAATTGCCACAGCCAAGGCAGTCAAGGGTATTTACCTGAATTCTAAAGTGATATCCTTTTAGATCTTTTCCTGTTGCTTTTTTTGTTTCAAACCCTTCAGGAACAGCTAAAAGCTCCTGGTCTGTCAAAAGATAGGGACGTATGGCAGCATGGGGACAGACCATGGCACACTGGTTACACTGGACACAATTATCCACAATCCATTCAGGAACATTTATTGCCACACCCCGTTTTTCATATTTTGTTGTCCCCACAGGAAAAAGTCCATCCGGAGTAAAATAGCTGACAGGGAGTTTATCCCCTTGCTGCGCCAGCATGGGACGCATAATATTTTTAACAAAGTCAGGCTCATCTCCTGCTGTATCCCCGTCTTCCTGGATATCTTTCCATGAATCAGGATATTTGATTTCAACAATCTTGTCCAGGGCATTATCAACGGCTGCAATATTCATATTTACAATATTATCACCCTTTAAACCAAACATCTTTTTAATCTGGTCTTTTAAATATGCAACAGCTTCATCCACAGGAATTACATTGGAAAGCTTAAAAAATGCGGCCTGCATGACCATATTAATTCTGCCGCCAAGACCTATTTCAGAGGCTAATTTTACAGCATCGATATTATAAAATTTAATCTTTTTTTCAGCTATCCTCTTTTTCATCGAATCCGGAAGTTTATCTTCCATTTCCTGTGCTGACCAGCTTGAATTCAATAAAAAGGTACCTTCTTTTTTGATACCTTCAAGGAGGTCATAAAGATTCACATAATTCGGATTATGGCAGGCAATATAATCTGCAGAATCGATCAGGTAGGTCGATTTTATGGGTGTCTCTCCAAACCGGAGATGAGACATGGTAACGCCCCCGGATTTTTTTGAATCATAGGCAAAATAAGCCTGGGCAAAAAGATCTGTATTATCCCCTATAATTTTAATTGCGCTTTTGTTTGCCCCCACTGTGCCGTCGGCTCCAAGTCCCCAGAACTTACACTGGATTGTCCCCTCTGGAGCAGAATCAAACCCTTCTTTAACCTCTAAGGAAGAATTTGATACATCATCGGTTATTCCAACTGTAAAATGTTTTTTCGGCTCTGATGCACTTAAATTATCAAAAACAGCCTTTACCATGCCAGGGGTAAACTCCTTGGAGCCAAGGCCATATCTTCCAGCAACTATTTTCGGCATCTTTTCAAGATTCATAAGGGAAGTACAAATATCAACATAAAGGGGATCTCCCAATGCTCCAGGCTCCTTTGTCCTGTCGAGAACCGCAATATGATTGACCGTTTTTGGTAAAACAGCCAGGAGGTGTTCAGCAGAAAAAGGACGATAGAGCCGAACTTTTATCAGCCCTGCTTTTTCACCTTTGCCAACAAGATTATTTACAACCTCTTCAATGGTTTCACAGGATGAACCCATGGAAATAATAATTCTGTCAGCATCAGCAGCTCCAACGTAATCAAAAAGACCATATTTTCTCCCTGTTAAATCCCCCACTTTTTTCATGGCATTTTCGACTATCCCGGGAATTTTGGTATAATATGGAGTAGCAACCTCTCTCCCCTGAAAATATATGTCTGGATTTTGTGCTGTGCCCCTTAATTGCGGGTTTTCAGGATTTACACTTCTTTTCCTGAAAGCTTTTACAGCCTCCAT
>DAOWMW010000180.1 GCA_030642865.1 Desulfobacteraceae bacterium | reverse complement strand
GTACATTCTTCTGAGCATAATGATGAGACAACGGTTCATAGTCACCTTTGGTGTACTGCCTTTTTTTGCTTTGGGGAAGCATCTTCAGGGTCATTGCCTGCCTGAATACGCCAAGCCCGTTCTGCAAAATAATAATTTTTACATCATGCATATACAAAAGGCATCTTTCGATCAATGGCCGGACATCCCCCGTGAATCCGGAAAGAAAAATATCCGTCTGCATGGCAGCCATAATATCGGAAATAAAAAATTGCGCCAGTACTTGAGCCCTTCCTTCCCTTAAATTAACAGGAAGACCTGAAATGATTGTCTTAAGAATGACCCGCGCCGCATCATGGCGCAGTTTCACTCTTTTGCTGATCTCCTGCCAGGGGAATTTTACATATACGTATAGCTGCTCAATTCCCCTTTTGCCGGTTACTCTCATGCTTTTTCCCTGGCCTTCTCCCTTATCACCGGCCATTGACCTGAGAATCCTTTCCACGGTATCAGAATTGATATTTTCAAAACCGTTGTCTTTCAAGCGCTGTGATATGAGTCGGATATTGAATATATCAGCCCTGTCAGGGGACATCCCTGAATCGGGCGACATCTCTTCCATGATTTTAATCATCTGTCTTTCAACATCTGAAAGATATTCAAAATTTTTTATAGAATTATCTTTCCCCCTTGGCCTGACAAAGGCTGTCATGACAATCCCTTCTCTTATCAAGCCGGCTTTTGCCATCTCCGACAAAAGGGTGATGACATGGCGTGAATCCAGGTATTTTTCGGGCAGGTCATTTATCTTTCCCAAGGCAATGCATATCTCATCTGCCGACAAAAGAGTGTTGGGCTCGGCATTGAACAGGAAATTAAGAATGGTGATAAAAACAGCCCGCATGGTCATGGAAAGGTTGAGCTTTTCAATCTTCTTATCGGCTTCTTCAATGTTTTTTACAACAGGCGTGCCTTTAAAAAAAAGCGTCTGGTTAAAAGACCGTTCTACAAACCCCTTTCTTTCAAGCCAGCTTACGCCGATCCTTGCCCTGGCATCATTGCCGCCAAAATCCCGGTATCCGATCAGGCTCATTATTTCACCCGGGGTAATGATAATTTCAGGTGTTTTAGCGCCTCTTTTTTTCAATATCCCCAGAATCTTCTTGATATCTTTTATGGAAAGTCTTGAATATGCATTCAAAGAAAACTGGCTTTCTATATCCTCCTGCTCATATAAGAGGATGCAGTCAGAGGGTTCCATGTCCCTTCCTGCACGGCCTGCCTCCTGCAGGTAATTTTCAAGGGAGCCCGGAATATCTGCATGGATGACAAGCCGTATATCCTTTTTGTCGATTCCCATACCAAAGGCATTTGTGGCACAAATAACCGGTATTTTCCCTTCAATAAAATCGTCCTGAATATTTTTTTTGTCCGGTTCACTCCTTCCTGCATGAAATGCCTCGGAAGGTATCCCTTTTTCATTTAAAAACAGGCTTAGCTCTTCCGTGCTCTTCCTGGTTGAACAATAAACAATTGCCCCGCCTTCATGTCCGGAAAGACTCTCCTTCAGGCAGTTAAAAATCACGTCATATTTATCATTTTTTATAACCGGCCACACCTGAAAATTGAGATTTTCCCTTTGCACGCCCCCGATAAAGCACTCAAGCTCAAGGGACAGCTTTTCCCTGAAATGGCTTAAAATTTCTTCTATGACATCTTTTTTTGCTGTTGCCGTAAAAGCCCCGACAAGAGGAAGACAGGCGCAGGCCTTGCTGTAACTTGCAATAAACTCTGAAACATGAAAGATAATCAGGCCTGAAATCATGCCCCCACTTGGAGAGACAGTGGGCCTCGTCAAACACCCAAAATCCGACATCTCTTGATTTGATCAGCTCTGCCACACTGAAATTGCGCATCTGTTCCGGAGAGATATATAAGATGCCGATATCACCAAGCCTCACTTTCTCCATCACAGCACCACGTTCCGGCAGGGTAAGGCTGCCGTTTATGGCTGCGGCTGTTTCAGTGCCGGTTGTCCTGTTCAAATTATCCACCTGATCCTTCATCAATGCCTTGAGCGGTGAAATCACAATGGTCAGCTCGCCCAGCCTGTTATGCCTGTGAAGTGCAGGAATCTGGTAGCAGATGGATTTTCCCCCGCCGGTTGGAAGGATGCCGAGCAGGGAATTCCCATTCAGATTTGAATCAATGATCTCCTTTTGAAGCGCTCTTCCATCCGGAAGCGCCCTGTACTTTTCAAATCCAAAGTATTTTTTTAAAAGTTTTTCAGAGTTATTCTGCTCCCTGCAAAAACTGCATGTTTCATCTTTGCATGAATACCGAAGGTTTCTGATTATGCCCGAAATTTCATGAAATTCATGCTTTACCCATGGCGGTATAATTGAATTGCCTCCTGAAACCATGATCCAGGAAAGAACATAGGCGAGCACAGGTCTTTGGGCAGCATGGCCGGAACAGTCTTCCCAGATCTCCCCAATGCCTGTCCTGCATACTTTTCCCTCGGAAAGATTTTGAAATATGGTTTTCGCCTCTTCCTTATCCGGGATTTTTCCGGCCAGGTAACGAAACAGATCAAAAATTCCCTGAAGTCCGGATCTTCCATCCCCAAGATTAAAATTTTCAAAGGCAAAGGCAAAAAACGCTATAAGATTCGGCTCTTTTTCGTTTAATACTGAAAATGCAGCCACCTGATCTTCAAAAACAGCCCAGGCCAGTTTTGCGTCGGCAATCGGATCATTTTTGCTGTTTTTAATTAGTTTATAGTTTTTGACAAGTTTATGATAAGGATTTTCAGGAAATGCAAGGGGAGACAAAAAAAGGGTGTCAATGACAGGAAGTTTTAAAAAGCCTGCTTCCGGAAAGGCATCTCCAGCAATTTGCAGGTCATGATTGATAATATTGTGGCCAAGGATATAGTCAGCTTCTTTTGAAAATTCAGACAGATCACTGAGTGCGGTTTTTACATGCTTTATGTTCTTTCTCTCAAAGATTTTATCATTAAAAATAGCCCCGATATGATAAATGTCCTGGCTGGGAATTGTTTCAAAATCAAATATAAGGATATTTTTAAACTTGTCCTGCACATCAGATAACAATTTCGCAATACCAGCATCTTTTGTGCATTTAAATTTTTCAGATAGTTTGCCGATGTTTTTGCCGTACATGAATATGCTCAAAACTTTTTTTGTAAATTTAGTTTTGCTATTTTTTTTACTACACATAATCGGGGCGTTTTGGCAAGCAAATTCAACCATTATACAATATTGGTATAAAAATATCGGGCTGTTGCCACGGAAAAAACTTTTTGACAAAAACGGTATCGAAATCCCTTTCCCTCAGCGGGTGATACATATTGCAGGAAGAATTTGTGGAGTATTTAGGCTGTTAAAATTTCAAACAGGACGTAGGAACGGGGACGGGCTTGATTTATTTGACATCACTTTTCTTATGACAAATGCAGTCCCTTTCCCCGCATTCTTCACATATATATTTTACAGATTTATCAATGGATTTCTTTTTTCTGTAAGAAATAAACTGAAACAATAAAAACAAAATAATAACTGCAAATAGAACCAAAAAAATTATCGTCATTTTTTCTCCTGTATAAATTATCCCCTGCACTACTTAAAACTGCCAGTTTGCGCTTTCATGGAGTTCCTTTAATTTAAATCGAAATTTGTGTCAATTATTTTCGATTAAAATAGAAATTTTCAAGAATATGCATCAAAATTTATATTTACCCTTTGTTGAATTTAAAACAAATATTTCCATAGGCTTTTTGTTGATAAAATTATATAGTTATGCCAAATAATTTAATTTTCGGCATAACTATATAAAGCTCATATAAAAGCATCATTTTAAAAATAAATTTTGTAAGCGTTCACAGGGCACCGCACCTGCTGCGTTGGCAGGCACTTGAAGTACAATTAGTACGTCTGCGTGCCCGCCGCCTTGCATCTGCAGCACCCTGCAAACGCTTACTGTTCAACGGATTACATGTAATTAACATTTG
>DAOWMW010000278.1 GCA_030642865.1 Desulfobacteraceae bacterium | reverse complement strand
TTTGGGCACCCACAAGGGGATGCCCCTACGCAATTTTGGCCATTGACGCAACACAAAAGACGGGCACAAAAACAAGTAATTATGTGTAATTTATAACATTCACGATCCTTATGTAGACCTTAATATAATGATTTTGGAAAGGCCAGAGGGAAAAAGGAATATTATAATACTCCGACCACCGATAATGGCACAAAATCACCTATATAAACATCTACATGGTACCCAAAAAAAACATTTACATGTTTAGCCAAAAAAATTACCATTAAGATTCAAATTTTGCAAGGTATTTATATAGACATTAAAAGAATGATTTTGAAAAGGCCAGAGGAGAAAAGGGGATTATATACCCCTAACGGCCAATAACGTACCTAAAATCTTTATCCCGGGGTCCACAGAAAGTTACATTTTATTTGGACATTAAATGGGCAATTGCTTTTTCAAGACCATCTATGGACAGTTCATACATTGGAAAAATTTCTCTGATAACAGAGATTGAGTGGGTATAATCCCACATATTTTCCGGTATGGGATTAAGCCATGCAACATGGGGGAATACCCTGGTTATAAACTTCAAATGTTCGATACTCGGTTTTCCGCTCCGCTGATGCACATAAATTGAGCCATCCGTGGCAGAGAGCTCATATGGAGCCATACTTGCATCCCCAACAATGATAATTCTGGTCTGGGGATCAAAACGGACCATTTCATCAACCCGCTGGGGCCTGTGTATCCGCGAAGGATCTTCCCATATATTGCTGTAAATGGTGTTGTGAAAAAAATATGTTTTAAGTTCCTTGAACTGGGCTGAAGCATGGTTAAAAATAGTTTGAACAACCGAGATATAAGGGTCCATTGACCATCCACCATTATCTATCAAAATCAGAATTTTAAGACGGTCCCTTAAACTCCGTTTAAAGATAATTTCAATCTCACCGCAATTTTTCATGGTATGATAAATAGATTCAGCAATATCGACCTGATCCTTGGGGCCTGCTGGAACCATATTTCGCAGCCGTTTCAAAGCTTCCCCCACCATGGCCTGGGTTAAGGGGCCCCGCAGGGAGTAGTCTTTATACCTTCTTTCCATGGCAACTTTTACCGCAGATTTATTCCGTGAAACACCCCCCACACGCATACCACCAGGATGGTAACCTGAATGACCCACAGGAGACGTACCCCCAGTCCCTATCCATTTGCTCCCCCCGTCATGGCGTTCAGTCTGTTCCTTGAGACGCTCTTTAAAATATTCGAGCAATTCTTCAGGTGTAAGTTTATTTATCTCTGATTCATCCATTCCAAGAGCCTGTGCCAGAAGCTTTGGATTTTTAAGCCATTCATCAAGAAGGGCCCGGGCCATCTCTTCGAGCTCCACTCCCTCCAGATCCGGCATCTCGGCCCCTTCAAAATAATGGGCAAAGATCTGGTCAAACAGGTCGAAATACCGCTCACTTTTGATGAGAATGGTTCTGGAACATGTATATAAATCATCAAGAGTATTTATATACCCCTGGCTCAATGCTTTTTGAAAGGCCAGAAATGAAGTAGGGCTGACAGGTATATCAGCATTTTTTAATTTATAAAAAAAATTGATAAACATTTTAAATAAGTCTTCTGCGGCTTGTAATATTTATTGCTCTTGCATAATCCTGACTTTTTTTAAACAAAACTCCCATGTAGGGGACATCCCCCTTAGTCAGATCTTTTGGTTTAAAATCCGGATCCGCCCTTAACGCCCGAACCCAGTTTATTAATTCCCTTGTTGCCGGTTTTTTCTCAATGGCATCAATCTCCCTTAATCTGTAAAATGCGGAAACAGCATTATCCATAAGTTTTGTATCGATATCAGGAAAATGGACATTAATAATTTTACGCATCATCTTGGGATCAGGAAAAGCAATATGATGAAAATTACATCTTCCTAAAAAGGGATCTGACAAATCTTTTTTGGCATTGGAGGTGATGATAATAACAGGCCTGACTTTAGTGGGAACTGTTTTATCAATTTCAATAATATCAAACTCCATCTGATCCAGAACATCCAGCATATCATCCTGAAAATCGGTCTCTGCCTTATCGATTTCATCAATTAACAGAATTGTTCTTTTTTCAGCAACAAATGCCTGGCCGATTTTACCCATTTTAATATATTCTTCTATATCACTCACATTTCTGGTGGAATCACCAAAACGGCTGTCATTTAAACGTGTCAGTGTATCATACTGATATAAGGCCTCAACCAGTTTCATGCTCGATTTCACGTTAAGAACAATAAGGGGCATTCTTAAATTTTCTGCTATGGCATGGGCAAGCATGGTTTTCCCTGTCCCTGGTTCCCCCTTGAGCAAAAGAGGCATTTCCAGCGCCATTGATATGTTTACTATCTTTGCAAGTTCATCATCCAAGATATATCGTGTTGCCCCTGAAAAATTCCGGTCGTTATTTTCCGCCATAAGTAATAAACCTCAATTTTTTTTGTAACTATTCAGCCAATATCTGCAACAACAGGTATAATATGATTAAAACATATGAAGATTTTGACCTGTGCGATTAGCTTTTAGCCATTAGTACCTTACTGCTGAAAAGCTGTAATAAAAAACAAGAAAATTTTTTAACCACCTT
>DAOWMW010000006.1 GCA_030642865.1 Desulfobacteraceae bacterium | reverse complement strand
CTTGCCAGACGGGCGCCTCAACACTTAAAATTGCCAATTTATTTTTGTGCGAACCCTTAGTGTTAGTAGGAAAAACTGTCCACACTTCTCATGTCATGGATGACATAATCTGACTTCAAACCGGCTTTTTGTATATTTTCTGTAACTACTCAGCTATACTGATTCAGTGTAGCTGAGTAGTTACTATTTTTTTATGGTTACCAATTTAAAATATTGATCTAACGTCAATTGCCAAAGGAACTTCAGGCAATTTCCCATTAATCCACGATGAGCCCTTTTTTTAACAAATTTATAAAAATTATATCAATAACTTGTATATTATATATTGTTCCGTTCTTCATAAAAAATCAAACAAAATTATAACCTTCCAAAAAATTATCTTGGATGGGGTTATCCGTGGGAGATGTAAAAATTCATGAGAGCATTATTAGCCCTTGAAGATGGGCGGACTTTTCCCTGCAAATCATTTACCGGAGCTGGTGAGGCCTCTGGTGAAATCGTGTTTAATACCAGTATGACAGGGTACCAGGAAGTACTCACTGACCCTTCATATAAAAACCAGATGGTTACAATGACATATCCTCTAGTGGGAAACTATGGTATTAATCATGAAGATATTGAATCGAACCGGATACAGGTTTCTGCCTTCCTTGTCCGGGAGTATCAAAAATTTCCCAGCAATTACAGATCCACATCGACCCTCGCAGAGTATTTAAAAAAAATCGGGGATGGTGGAAAAGGGATAATAGGTATAGATCAACTCGATACCCGCGCCCTCACATTGCACATTCGAAATGCCGGTGCCATGCGCGCATTTGTTTCCACCAGGGACATTGATCCGCTATCCTGTGTTAACAAAGCCAGACAGATTCCACAAATGAAAGGGGAAGATCTGGTAAAAAAAGTGACCACAGACAGACCATATCTCTGGATAAAGGGAGAACCTTCATTTTCACGGGATAATTTTGCTCCGCTGAATAAAACCATATGGAAAAACAGCGGCAAAAGATACTCTGTTCTGGTACTCGATTTTGGTGTGAAATATAATATCCTGAGATGCCTTGAAAATGCAGGATGCGAGGTTCTTATAATGCCCGGAAAAACTTCTCCCGGGCTTATTAAAAGTCTCCAGCCCGATGGAATTTTTCTTTCCAACGGGCCAGGGGACCCTGAGCCTGTGAAGTATGCTGCTGATACTGTAAGGGAGCTGTTGGGATTTTGTCCGATTTTCGGGATCTGTCTGGGGCTCCAGATACTCTGGATATCTCTGGGGGGTAAAACATTTAAGTTAAAATTCGGCCACAGGGGCGCAAATCAGCCTGTAATGAATCTTGCAACAAAAAAAATAGAAATAACATCACAAAATCACGGATTCGCAATTGATCCTGACACCCTTAATGACAAAAATGCCAGAATAACCCACCTGAATCTTAATGACAGTACCGTGGAAGGATTCACACATGAAGACCTGATGGTTTCCGCTGTACAATACCATCCTGAAGCCTCTCCAGGGCCCCATGATGCAGGATATTTTTTTAAAGATTTTACACAAACAATGGAAAAATTTAACAGATAAAATATATGCCAAAGAGAACAGATTTAAAAAAAATTCTTATTATTGGTGCGGGCCCGATTATTATCAGCCAGGCATGCGAATTCGATTATTCCGGTACCCAGGCATGTAAAGCCCTTCGTGAAGAAGGGTACAGCGTGATACTGGTGAACAGTAACCCTGCCACCATAATGACGGACCCGGAAATGGCTGACCGGACATATATAGAGCCGGTGACTCCTGAAACAGTTGCAAAAATAATCGAAAGAGAAAGGCCGGATGCCCTTCTCCCCACCCTGGGCGGACAAACAGGGCTTAATACTGCCATGAAAGTTTCAGAAATGGGAGTCCTTGATAAATTCGGCGTGGAGATGATAGGCGCATCCATTGAAGCTATCAAAAAAGCCGAGGACAGGGATCTGTTCAGAAAAGCAATGGAAAAAATCGGCCTTAAAATTCCCGCAAGTATAATTGCAACCGATATGGAGACAGCCCGCAGAGCAGGCAAAGAGATCGGACTTCCACTGATAATCCGCCCCAGTTTCACCCTGGGGGGAACAGGCGGAGGGATTGCCTATAATCATGAAGATCTTGAAAATCTGGCCAAATCAGGGATGGATGCAAGCCTGATTGGTCAGGTAATGCTCGAAGAATCGATTCTGGGATGGAAAGAATATGAGCTTGAGGTCATGCGGGATAACAATGATAATGTTGTAATAATCTGTTCCATAGAGAATATGGATCCCATGGGAATTCATACAGGGGACAGCATTACAGTTGCACCTGCCCAGACCTTGACAGATAAAGAATATCAGAAAATGCGAAATGCGGCCATTGCAATAATGCGGGAAATGGGGGTGGATACAGGGGGGTCCAATGTACAGTTCGCTGTTAATCCCAAAAACGGGGAAATGATTATTGTGGAGATGAATCCCCGGGTCTCCAGAAGTTCTGCCCTGGCATCTAAGGCCACAGGTTACCCCATTGCAAAAATAGCTGCAAAACTTGCTGTGGGATATACCCTTGATGAAATCCCCAATGACATTACAGGGAAAACTTTTGCTGCATTTGAACCGACTATAGATTACTGTGTTGTAAAAATTCCCAGGTGGACCTTTGAAAAATTTCCGGAAACAGAAGATTATCTGACAACATCGATGAAATCTGTGGGGGAAACCATGGCCATAGGGAGAACCTTTAAAGAGGCTTTCCAAAAAGGTATCAGGTCCCTTGAAATTGGGAGATACGGCTTTGGAGCCGATGGGAATGATATCAAGGGTAAAAATTCAGAAGAACCCTCTTTATCGGAAATCGAGCAGAAGCTTTCCACACCCAATTCCCTTAGATTTTTTTACCTGCGCCATGCCATTTTAAGCGGGATCGATTTTGATACTATTTTCAGCATGACCGGAATTGATCCCTGGTTTTTATCTCAACTCAAACAGATTGTCGATTTAGAGCTGTCCATAAAAAAAACAGGGGGAAGACTCCCTGTGGAACTTATTGAAAAAGCAAAAACAGCAGGTTTTTCAGACAAACAGCTTGCATTTTTAACAGGAACAACAGAAGAGACCATCAGAAAACAGAGAAATGACCTTGGATTTAATCCTGTTTATAAACTTGTTGACACATGCGCCGCAGAATTTCAGGCGGTGACTCCATACTATTATTCCACCTGGGAAAAAGAGAACGAGGCCAGAATATCGAATAAGAAAAAGGTGATAATTTTAGGAGGAGGCCCCAATAGAATCGGCCAGGGAATAGAGTTTGACTATTGCTGTGTTCATGCTTCATTTGCCCTCAGGGAGATAGGGGTGGAGAGTATAATGGTAAACAGCAATCCCGAAACAGTCAGTACAGATTACGACACATCGGACAAGCTATACTTTGAGCCCCTTACCCTGGAAGATGTTTTAAATATTGTGGAAACAGAAAAACCCCACGGCGTTATTGTTCAATTCGGAGGACAGACCCCTTTAAATCTTTCTGAAGGGCTCCATAAAGCAGGGGTGAATATTCTGGGGACACAACCGGAAAGTATAGACAGGGCAGAGGACAGAAAACATTTTCAGGTAATGCTGAAAAAGCTTGGACTGGTCCAGCCGGCAAATGGAATTGCAATGAATCTTGCAGAAGCTGAAGATGTGGCCAAAAAAATCGGATATCCTGTGATAGTCCGGCCATCCTATGTATTAGGCGGAAGGGCCATGGCAATAGTATATGTAAAAAAAGATCTGGACACCTTTGTAAAACTTGCCATAGATGCATCAAATGAGCATCCTGTATTAATAGATAAATTCCTTGAAAATGCCATAGAAGTTGATGTGGACGCAATCGCAGATGGGACCAGAACTGTGATCGCAGGGATAATGGAACATATTGAAGAGGCTGGTGTCCATTCCGGAGATTCAGCATGTGTCCTTCCTCCCCACACAATACAACAGGATATGATTGATAAAATTACAAGCGCTACCAGGGCCATGGCCAAAGAGCTTAATGTCGTCGGCCTGATGAATGTTCAGTACGCAATTAAAGATGGTCTTCTTTATGTTCTGGAAGTCAACCCAAGGGCTTCCAGGACAATACCCTTTGTAAGTAAGGCAACAGGAGTCCCTTTTGCGAAAATGGCTACAAAGGTAATGCTGGGGCATACCCTTGAAAGTCTTGGACTCATAAAAGAAATCATCCCATCCCATGTTTCAGTTAAAGAAGCTGTGCTCCCCTTTAACAGATTTCCAGGTGTGGATACACTCCTGGGCCCGGAGATGAAATCCACAGGGGAGGTCATGGGGATAGATACCGAATTCGGAGGAGCATACGCAAAAGCACAGGCAGGGGCAGGAAATATCCTCCCCACATCGGGTACGGTCTTTATCAGTGTGCAGGATCGTGATAAAAAGGGAATTCTCCCTGTCGCACAAAAATTTAATGAATTTGGTTTTGCCATAATGGCGACCCGGGGTACATCCTCTTTTTTAAATGACAATGGATTACCAGCAAAAAAGATACACAAGGTTTCCATTGGGCGGCCCAATGTAGTTGATGCGGTTAAAAATAGTGAGATACAGCTTATTATTAATACAGGTGCCGGGAATGAAACTAAACGTGACGGATATCAGATAAGACGGGCAGCTATCAAATTCAATATTCCCTACGCCACCACTGTGGCCGGTGCCATGGCTGTGTGCCATGGTATTGAAGCGATGTTAAATAAAACATTAACTGTTAAAACTATTCAGGAGTATAATAAATAACGCAATGATTTATAATAATAAACCCCGGGAAGAATGTGGAATATTCGGAATTTCCAAACATTCTGATGCTGCCAGGTTGAATTATTTCGGTCTCTATGCTCTTCAGCACAGGGGGCAGGAGAGCGCGGGGATAGCTGTTGCAGCGGATAATAATATAATTGTTCACAAGGAAATGGGTCTGGTATCGGACGTTTTTGACAAAAAGCACCTTAAGCAGTTAAAAGGAGAGCATGCCATAGGGCATGTAAGGTATTCAACCACAGGAAGTTCTGTAATTGCAAATGCCCAGCCTTTTGTCATCCGGCACAGAAAAAAATCCTATGCCATAGCCCATAATGGAAATCTGGTAAATGCCTATATATTAAAAAACGAACTGGAAGAAGCAGGCTCCATCTTTCAAACCACCATGGACAGTGAAATTTTCCTCCACCTTTTTGTTAAGAACCTGAAATTCGGCTTTGAGCAGGCCATTGTCAATGCAGTGGCAAAGCTCAAGGGAGCATTTGCGTTTGTGGGGTTAACATCCAGGGGAGAAATTTTTGGTATAAAAGATCCAAACGGTTTCAGGCCCTTATGCCTGGGGAAATTAAACGGGAGTTATGTCCTTGCGTCGGAATCATGTGCCCTGGATCTTGTTCAGGCAGATTTTATAAGAGAACTTGATCCCGGGGAAATACTTATTATCAACAGGGATGGCTTAAAGAGCATAAAACCCTTTCCCAAAATCAAACAGACATTTTGTATATTTGAGTTCATATATTTTGCCAGGCCTGACAGTATATTATTTGAAAAAAATGTTTATCAGATAAGAAAAGCCCATGGGAAATGCCTTGCCAAAGAGGCTCCTGTGGATGCTGATCTTGTCATGCCCTTTCCTGATTCAGGTACCTATGCTGCTTTGGGCTATTCCGAAGAATCCGGAATTCCTTTTGAAATGGCAATGATACGGAATCATTATGTGGGGAGAACCTTTATTCAGCCGACCCAGAGTATGCGCGATTTTGGAGTCAGGGTAAAATTAAATCCCATAAGCAGCCTCTTAAAAGGTAAGGAGATCATAATAATAGAAGACTCGGTGATCAGGGGCACAACAGTCAAAACCAGAGTAAAAGCGCTGCGGGAGCTGGGTGTAAGCAAGATCCATTTACGCGTTGCCGGTCCGGCGCACCGTTTTCCATGTCACTATGGAATCGATTTCTCCATAAAAGGAGACTTGATCGCTGCGAATATGTCGACAAAAGAACTGCAAAATTATCTTAACCTGGACTCCCTCCATTATTTAAGCCTCGAAGGACTCCTCAAATCTACAGGAGTAGAAAACCCTGAAAACAATTTCTGCAAAGCATGCTTTGATGGATGCTATCCTGTGGATTTTGGCAAAGAATTATCAAAAGATTGTCTCGCAGTATAAGAGGTGGGAGAGTATGAATTCTGCAAAAAAAATAAAAAAAAATACGGTCTCATTCTCAAAAGATTCTGTTAATCTTTTTTTTCATATTCTCACCCAATGCAATTTAAGTTGTACCCATTGCTATATCAACAAAAAGCAGCACGGAACAAAGACCCTCTCCTTTGCAACCATAAAATCATGGCTGCAACTTTTTTCATCAAAAGAAAAAAAACAAAATATTATTTTTCTGGGGGGAGAGCCCACCCTCCATCCTGATCTTGCAAAGGCTGTGGAAACTGCCAAAGCTCTTGGGTATAATTCTGTAACCGTGGATACCAACGGATATCTGTTTAATGATTTTCTCGCAAAAACATCCCCCGACACCCTGGATTATCTAAGTTTCAGCCTGGACGGTGCTTCAAAAGAGACCAACGATATGATCCGGGGAAAAGGGTGTTATGACAACTGTATAAAAGGGATAAAAAAAGCGGTTAAAAAGGGATTCTGCACAAGTCTTATATATACAGTGAGCAGTCTGAACATAGATGAGCTTGAAAAGATGGGTCCCCTTTTAAATGATTTAGGGATTAACAGATTTTTTATTCAGGTCCTCGGTATAAGGGGGGAGTCCGCAAAAGAGAATACAAAAACAGGGGAAAAGATCCTCCAGGTTCAAAAATCCAGATGGCTTGACATAATACCGGAAACAGCCAAAAATATTGCATCCAGCGGGATATCCGTAACCTACCCAAAGGTCTATTTAAACGAAGGGGAGACCTTTGAATGTGCAGGAAATGTTGCGGAGAATTATTTTGTATTTCCCAATGGCCGAGTTTACAGATGCCCCTTGTGTGAAGATTTTCCCATGCATAGTATGGCCATAAAAAGAAATTCCCTGGTGCAAACCGGTAATATAAACGAAAAACATCTTTTCGGGTTAAACATACCCGAAGGATGCGTTATGAACAGGCTTATTCAACCGGAAAACCTGGCCTATAAAAAAGACGGAACTCCTGAATACAAAATCGCCTGCTGCATGTTAAAAGAGGAAATTTCGTAACACGCAGGGGCAACCCTTGTGGTTGCCCAAATCAGGGCGACCACGAGGGTCGCCCCTACGATCGAAAAAAATCATAATGTTACGCTGGTGAATGGCATGATGGAGCATGGCACGCCGGTGAATGGCACGCTGGCGAATGACACGCTGGAGCATGACATGCAGGGGCATGGCATGATGGAGCATGGCAACTAGCAGCTGAAGAAACTTTTTTTTCAACTTTTTTTGTCTTAAGCATTTTTTCACCTCCTTTTTTGCTATGATTTTAAGCCATTAAATCACCAGTATAAAATCCGGGGATTTAACGGCCAAAAGAAACCAGAGTTAAAATTACACCTGAAGTAATCTCAAATCAGACAAACCTGTCATGGCCTCCTCACACTCTTTAACAAAAACATTCCTCTCCATATCCGAGCCGTAAACAGGATAAAGCACAGAAACAATCTCTTTTAATCTGGAAGACCCATCACACAAACCAAGAAAATCTTTCCCAAAATCGTTGATTTCAGTCACTTCAAGTTCATTATCTTCAAACCGAAAAACAAGGGATACAGATTCAGCATCATATTGATTATTAAATATGCCCATATTTAAATCTTCAATTATCTCCCGAATATTATGGTCAAAATCTGATACGATTACATTTTCCCTCAACATGGGCATTGTATCCTTTGAAAAGATAAAATCTGTATGGGAGGGTTGTTTTGTCTGGGAAAACTTGCCCGCCTTAAGGGAGACTGTTTCATACTTTAGCATTTCCTGAAAATGGCTCCATTTTTCTACACCGCTCCCCTTAAAAGTCTGATCCGCAAATTCTGAAAAATTTCTAAAGCAATCTCCATGGGTCAGGCGGGGTCTCCCCTGTAAATGGTTACGCCCCATCCAGTTAAAAAAATTGATGAAAAGATCACTTGCAGACTCTTTTAACGCAATTGTAAGTAACAAAAAAGACTTGGGGTACAGATTAATAATCAAGGGGAAATAGCTCGCTATAATATTAAGTTCTTCAAGACAGCGCCCGGGGCAGGCAAGATTATAAAAACTGCTGAAAAGAGACGGATCTGAATTTATCATTTTATCGTCTAAAGCCATGCGGATCCCATTATCAAATTCAAGCCCCAGGGAAAAGTAGGTATCAACCCTGCGTACAAGTTTATCCTTGTAAAGTTTATGGAGATCTGTCCCTGGAAGGACTGTGGGCATTTGTACCAGGGGATTACTGTTCCCCTGAACCCCTGTTCTTAAAGCAAGGAGCATTGTGGCATCGATATCTTCTTTTTCTTCATTGGGAAAGCCCACAATAAAACTTAAGGTGGGGACAATACCCTGCTTTGTGGTCTCCTTTACACGCTCATAAAGGATATCTTCATCAATCTTTTTCCGAATAAAAGCCAAAGTTTTTTTTGACCCTGAATCTATTCCATAGCACATTGATTCACACCCTGCTTCACGCATTCTGCGTAAAAGAGGGGAATCAACAGTATCGAGCCTGGAAATACAGTACCATGGGAGATGATTCAGTTTTTCTTTTATCACCAAAGTACAAAAATCTTCAACAAATTTTTTTTTAGCTGTAAATTGATCATAGGCCAGCAAAAAACACTGGGCATTATAATTTTCATGGAGATGCCCCATCTCTTTTACCAGACGATTAACACTGAAGGTCCTTGTCTTCTGCTGCCACATTACAGATTCGGAACAGTAAATACACCTGTGGGGACACCCCCGTCCAACTTCAAGAATTGCAATACTCCTGGGGAGCCCGCACAGCTCACTATATTCTGAAAAAGGCCGAACAAAGCTATAATCCGCCATGGGAAGATCATCAAGCACTTCCATTAATTTTCGATCTTTATTCTGTATGATTTTGCCATGGGACATGTATGTAACCCCTGCCACACCTGCTTCGTCCAATCCGTTTTCATAAGCTGTTACCAGCTCCTGAAATGTTATTTCACCCTCCCCTTTTACCACCGCATCTATAAAAGGGAAGCTGGACAGGGTCTCTTTGGCAACAAAGGAGGCATTGTGTCCACCAACAATTATTTTTATCCCGGGTTTTTCTTTTTTTATCTTTTCGGCAATTCTTATTACACAGGGATAGGTTGTGCACTGTGCAGAAAACCCCACAAGATCAGGATTCTCTCCAAGGACTATTTTTGCACAATCATCATAAATAGTACTGCTCATTTTTATTGTTTTATTTCTTATAGCCAGGGCAAAATCATGGATGATTATATCACGGTTCGATTTTTTGGCCATGGTGGCAATGTTAATCAGTCCCAAAGGGGGCAGATTATACATGGAATCCAGGTAAAAAGGGGGAAAAACAAGGACAATTCTCATCTAAAGTATCCCAATTGCAAATTATGCCATTTAAAAAACAGCCCTGTTCAACAAAAAAATATGGAGTCACAAAAGTCTATTTTATCCACCTTTTATTCATATGAAAACCTGCTGCAGTTTGTCAAGGTAATAATATAATGGTAATGAGTTAAACATGTAAGGATTGGGGATGAAATAAATTACCCATAATTGCGCCGGGCTTGTGGTCGTCTTCGAAGCGCATCAACGGTTGCATACTCGGAGCATTTTGGGCACCCACAAGGGATGCCCCTACGCAATTTTGGCCATTGATTCAACACGGAAAACGGGCACAAGAACAAGTATTTCTGTTTAATTTTATCATGGCAAAGTATTTGTTATAACTTTTTGACATATTTAGTTGCAATAGGTTGTATTACGTGTCAAAATAAAACAAAAATACAAAAGAAAGGAGACAATATGCCAACCGCTGTCAAAATATCTGATGCTCTCGTTGCGAAAGCAAAAGTACAATCCAAGGTATTCAAACGATCAGTAGCAGGTCAAATTGAGTACTGGGCAAAAATCGGGCAAATAATTGAAGAAAATCCCGAATTACCCTTTCCCTTTATACAAGGCATTTTAATCGGAAAAGAAGAAATAAAATCTGGACAAGGGACTCCATATGTTTTTGGAGAATAAAATATGGACGACATTTCCGAAATTATTCAATCTCCGACTTTTGCCAGACAAAAAAGGAAACTGAAAAAAAACCAAACTAAAAAACTGGATGAAGCTATCAAAACTATTATGACAAATCCTGATATTGGTGATATAAAAAAAGGAGATTTGCAAGGAATAAGGGTTTATAAATATAAAGGCGGAAACAATCTTATTCTTTTAGCATACGAGATTGAATGTTCGACTATTTATCTTTATTCTTTCGGATCACACCAAAATTTCTACCGTGAACTCAGTAAATACCTCCATCACTAACCGTTTTACCCCCATGATCACGGTGGCAAAGCCGCCGGGAACGTCATACATCACCTGGCCCGGGCAGAACTTATTGACCAGCCTGGCAAAAACGAGGGGGTATGAAAATAATCATGAAAAATTTCATGAAACCCATTGAACTCATCCATAAAGCCTTTAACATCATTTTTCTCGATGTCAAACTCAGGTACAGGAACCGGTACCATTCGTTGCGACATCCCGGCAGCATACCTCACCCTTTCCTAATTATCTTTGGGAGCATAATACATTTTATATGAAAATATAAATCATTTTTCATTAAACTTCGTTGCAGGATCAAGAAGTTGAAAATTAACCCTCTCTTTCTCTTTCCCTCCATTGACAAGGTCATGAGGTGTAATTATTATTTAAGTACCTTTTTAAAATCTATATTAGATGCACACACAGGAGATGACTAACAAATGGAAACCCAAAAAGAGACCCACCAGTTTAAAACAGAGATTCAACAATTATTAAAACTCATCATAAATTCCATGTATTCCAACCAGGAAATTTTTCTAAGGGAACTGATTTCAAATTCTTCAGATGCCCTGGACAAATTACGATTCAAGGCTCAGACAGACCCTGATATCCTCGGAGATGACTCCCAGTTTAAAATCAAAATCGTCCCTGATGGAATAAAACAAACCCTGGAAATTTCAGACAACGGCATAGGAATGACCCATGATGAAGTCATGGAAAATATTGGAACCATTGCAAAAAGCGGAACCGCCGCTTTTTTGGAAGCCCTTGAGGCTACAAAAAGTCAGGATACCCTGACTCCTGAACTGATAGGTAAATTCGGCATAGGTTTTTACAGCTCATTTATAGCCGCAGATAAAGTGACTCTCATTACAAAGGCTGCCGGGTCAAATACAGGTGTAAAGTGGGAATCCCATGGTGACGGCTCATATTCCATGGAAGAGGTTCCAAAAGAAACCAGGGGTACCAGCATAATACTCCATCTGAAAAAAAAGGAAAAAGATGGTCAGGATTTTACAGATGAATGGACAATTCGCCAGATTATAAAAAAACATTCAGATTTTGTCAGATACCCAATTGCCATGGATGTGGAAAAGGATGAACCATTACCTAAAGAAGAGCAGATTCTGGATAAAGAAGGAAAACCCATCGGAAAAACGACAAAAAAAGTAATCCGGGAAGAGACTCTTAATTCAATGAAGGCTATCTGGCTCAAAAATAAAACTGAAATCACAGATGAAGAATATGAAGAATTTTACAAGCATATAAGCCACGACTGGAACCCTCCGGCTGAGCGCCTCCACTTAAA
Organism: Desulfobacteraceae bacterium; assembly: GCA_030642865.1. Taxonomy (GTDB): domain Bacteria; phylum Desulfobacterota; class Desulfobacteria; order Desulfobacterales; family BuS5; genus DAOWMW01. Next base: position 2,899 of record DAOWMW010000006.1, on the reverse strand, counting down.
GCTTGAAGGTACAATAGAATATAATGCGCTCTTGTATATTCCATCCAATGCCCCGCTGGATATGTATTATCCCGATGCAAAACACGGGATGCATCTCTATTGCCGCCGGGTCTTTATAATGGACGACTGTAAAGAGCTGATGCCTGAATATCTTAAATTTATAAAGGGAGTTGTTGATTGTCCTGACCTGGACCTTAATGTGAGCCGCGAAATACTGCAGCAAAACACCCTTATCAGAAACATAAGAAGAAATCTTGTAAAAAAAATTTTTGAGCTTTTAAATTCAATGGAAAAAGAGGCTTACGATAAATTTTACAATAATTTTGGTCAGGTTTTAAAGGTGGGCATACATTCGGATTTTGAGAATAAGACCAAAATCGCAGATCTGGCAAGATACAAAACAACCAAATCAGACGGTAAACTGATCTCTTTAAAAGAGTATGTGGAAAAAATGCAGGAAGGCCAGGAAGAGATTTATTATATCACAGGGGAAAATCTCACAGCATTGATGAACAGTCCCCACCTGGAGATTTTAAAAGAGAAAAATTTTGAAGTATTGCTAATGACCGACCCCATTGACGAATGGGTTGTCCAGGCTCTCACCGAATATGACGGGAAAAAGATAAAAAGTGCTGAAAAAGGAGACCTTGAGTTAGACAAAATTGACGATGATAAAAAAGATGAGTATACACCTCTGTTTAACTTTATAAAAGTAACCCTGCAGGATCATATCAAGGAAGTCAAACCTTCCACCCGTTTAAAAGGGTCTGTATCCTGTCTTTCCGGCGATACCCACGACATGAGTGCATATATGGAAAAAATTGTCAAAGCCACCGGACAAAAATCACCGGAGATTAAAAGAGTACTTGAGATAAATATGAATCATCCTCTCATGGAAAAAATGAAGACCATTTTTGAAAAAGATCCTGGAGATCTTGTGTTAAAAGATTACAGCGGCCTTTTATTCGATATAGCCCTGATAAGTGAAGGAAACAAGGTGCTAAACCCTGCAAAATTTTCTCAAACAGTGGGTGATCTCATGGCAGACTCTTTAAAAGTATAGAAAATTTGTAACTACTCAGCTATACTAAGGACTCGATCAAAAATAACTTAGCATTTTAAGCGTCGATCCATCCTGTCTGACTGCGTTACGAAAACGTATAAATATCTTGGATATTCCTACGTTTTCACGCCTTGTCAGACAGGCGCCTCAACACTTAAAATTGCCAATTTATTTTCGATCGAATCCTTACTCCAGCTTTTTTAAATCAGCCACCAGCTTTTCAACAGCTTTTGCAGAATTTTTAAGAGCTTCATCCTCATCACTGGTTAAATCAATTTGAATAATCTCTTCTATCCCATTTGCGCCCAGCTTAACTGGAACACCGATGAAAAGATTGTTGATTCCGTACTCTCCTTCAAGATAGGCTGCGCAGGGGAGTATTTTTTTCTTGTCCTTTAAGATTGATTCTGCCATTTCAACCGCTGCTGAAGCCGGAGCATAGTAGGCACTCCCGGTTTTAAGATAACCAACAATTTCAGCGCCGCCATTTCTTGTTCTTTTTATTAATGAATCAATACGATCCCTGGGCATAAGCTCTGTTATCGGAATCCCTGCAACCGTTGAAAACCTTGGAAGTGGAACCATGGTATCTCCATGCCCTCCAAGAACCAGAGCATGAATATTTTCAACGGATACATCCAGTTCCATTGATATAAATGCACGGAACCTCGCAGAATCTAACACCCCTGCCATTCCTATAACCCTGTTTTTGGGGAAACCGCTTGTATCGAAAGCAATATGGCACATGGCATCAAGGGGATTACTGACTATAATAATTATAGCATCGGGGGAGAGTTTAGTTACCTGCTCAGTAACACCTTTCATTATTTTGGCGTTGGTACTTATAAGATCATCCCTGCTCATTCCAGGTTTTCTCGCAATTCCTGCTGTAATTATGATTATATCAGAATCTTTTGATGCTTCATAATCATTTGTTCCACAAAGGCGGGCATCATGTTTTTCTATGGGAGCGGCTTCTGCCAGATCAAGGGATTTTCCCTGGGGTATTCCTTCGACAATATCTATGAGAACAACATCACAAAGTTCTTTTTCAGCGAGCCTCTGGGCAACAGTTGCCCCAACATTTCCTGCTCCAATTACAGTTGTTTTATTTTTCACTACGTTCTCCTTTAAATTTTCCAATGGAGTATAAATATTAAATATGTATAATACAAATTAGAAATTTCCAGATAAATGGCACTTCTGGGACACCCTTTATTTTTTTATTTTAACATTATTTTTTTATTTAAAAAAAATATTCATAAAAAATAAAAAAGATGCCAGGTTTCTATTGTAATTTCATAAAATTGATATCATAATATAATTCATTGTCAACATTTATATGTTTAGCACAGAATCTCTATAACTACTTAGGATTGGGGATGAAATAAATTCACGATCTTAAGATGCTAATTATTGCAGATACTGGCTGAATAGTTACTAAAAATTTTCGACCTGTGCGGTTAGCTTTTAGGTGTTAGCTTTTAGCTAAAGGAACCGCCTGAAGGCGGAACTCCAAACTAAAGGAACCGCCTGAAGGCGGAACTCCAAACTGGCGGTATATAGTTCGGAGTTCCGTCTTTAGGCGGGCAGTTTGGAGTCCCGCCTTCAGGCGGAATTCTGAATTAAAGCGGGGGCGCCCGAACCCGGGTTTTTGAAACATTTACTTATGTTTCCAAGCTTTACAAACCTGTTGCGGTCTATGTTAGCAAGGTGGTTAAAAAAATTTCTTGTTTTTTATTACAGCTTTTCAGCAGTAAGGGTTCGCCCAAAAATAAATTGGCAATTTTAAGTGTTGAGGCGCCTGCCTGGCAAGGCGCGAAAGCGTAGGAATAT
>DAOWMW010000176.1 GCA_030642865.1 Desulfobacteraceae bacterium | reverse complement strand
TCTGAAAAAGGGCTTTTATCAAAAAAAAATGGATTGAATTCCGGCTTTCAATCTTTAAAAAATGCCTCTTTTTATGAGCCTGTAATAGAGTATATAGCAAAGCAGCTCGATTCCATGCTCCAACTGGTGGAATTAGAAAGTAACGGTGAAAAAGCAGGTATAGATGCATTCAGGCTTAAAGATCTGTCACACTGGGTTGAGGGGTCTCCGTGTGATCCAGCAGATATATTTGGTTATCTGGCAACAAAATGCAATTGCAAATGTGTTTTTTGCTATAATAAGGGTTGTCCGTCGGAGCTTGCCCTTGTAAGTCCCTTAAGATCTCCTGCCGAAGAATATAAAGAGGCTCAAACCCGCCTTAAATATTATTATCCTGCACAGAACAGAAATTTATTTCCCAGTCTGGGTACCTGCTTTGAAACATCTATTCATCCGAATTTTAAGGATCTCCTGGCGAAGGTTCGGGAAAAAAGCGGCCGGGTTATCAGAATGGCCACCAATGGAGACAGCCTCACAAAGGATATGGTTAATTGTCTTTCTGAAAAGGGTCCGATCCATTTAGATATTGCTTTGCACAGTTCTTCCCCTGAAAGAAGAAAGAGGCTGATGCGTAATAAAAACCCGGAAACAGGTATTAATTCTCTTTCCTTGCTAAAGGATGCAGGAATAGTATATGATGTTGTAATTGTTCCCTGGCCAGTCGATTCTGTTGATGAGATGCTGGATGATTTGGAACAGACCGTTGCTTATGCGGATAAAAAAAATTGTCGTCTTGTCCAGATAAGTTTGCCTGGTTCTTCTAAATATTTTCCCAGGGAAGATATGCCTGATGATTTTTATTGGGAAACCATTGTTGGCCGTGTCAGGGAGATAAGGCACGGATATACTGTGCCAGCAATAGTAAGGCCTGCAATTTATGAAGAAGGGCTTTATTGTAAACAAAAAAATCTGCCTGAAATCATGGGGGTTGTAAATGGGTCACCTCCTTTTTATTGTGGCTTAAAAAGTAATGATATAATAACAAGCATTTCCGGCAATATTATAAAAAACAGGCCCCAGGCAAGAAATCTTCTTTCAATTATTCAGAAAAGTGAAATTGAAACCGTCCCAGTTGAAATATTAAGGGATAATATTAAATTTGATTTAATATTGGATATGAAAAAAACTTCCTATCCCTATTCAAAGGAGATTGATACACATCTTGGTTTGATCTTTATGGGAACCGGTCTTAAAAAAGGTTACCTGGAGGGGATATTAGATATTATAGAAAAAAAAAGGGGTAGCAATATATTGTTTCTCAGCTCTTTTTTCATGAAACCGCTGCTGGAACAACTCTTAAAAGAATCACCATATCTTAAAAAAAATAATATTAAAATCGGAATTCCTCAAAACCGGTTTTTTGGCGGGAACATTCGCATGGGTGATTTGCTGGTTGTGCAGGATTATATAGATTATATAAATGACTATACCAGATCAGCAGAGATAAAACCTGATCTGGTAATTATTCCCTCGTCACCTTTTAATTTGAGCGGCTGGGGAAGAGATTTAACAGGTAGAGTCTATCTTGATATAGAGCGAATAACAGGAATTCCTGTGGAGCTTCTCGAATGTGAGACTATTTATGATTAATATTTATTTTATTTCAGGAGGATTTTTATGGACGAAGAAAAAAAAATTAGAGTCATTATAGCTAAACCCGGACTTGACGGACATGATCGTGGAGCCAAAGTCCTTGCTTTTGGGCTTAGGGATCATGGTATGGAGGTAATCTATACAGGCCGAAGGCAATCAGCAGAAAAAATTGTAAAAGCAGCTTTGCAGGAGGATGTTGATGTTATCGGGCTTAGTTGTTTGTCAGGTGCACATTTAACATTTTTCCCAAAAGTCATTGATCTTTTAAAGCAGAAGAATGCCGAAGAGATTCTGGTTATAGGGGGTGGTATCATACCGGATGATCATATACCCATATTAAAAGAGAAGGGTATTTCAGAGATTTTCGGGCCAGGGACTATGATGGATGAGATTGTAACTTATATAAGAGAGCATGTGCGCAAATAATATAAAAAAATTAATTATTCTGCTTGATTGATGAAAATGGCTTTAAGGATTGATAAGGAGATAATTACCCATGGATGATGATAAGAAACTGGAAGAAGTAAAAAAGGTTCGCAAGGTGTGGGAGGAAAAGGTACATGCCCCTTCTGCCAAAAGATTTAGAATGGAGGATCGGCCCACGGAATTTCATTCGCCTGATGAAATACCTGATTTTGATTTTTTAAGAGATGTTGGATTTCCAGGTCAGTATCCCTACACAGCGGCCCCATATGCAGTGAATCTTGTCCCAAATATCAGAAGGGGGGCAAAGCCCGGCGGCTTAAGAAGGGCAGGGTGGTATTCCGGCTACGGTACTCCTGAAGATACCAGGGATTACTACCTTGAGATGAAAAAATTAAACTGGCTGGGAGGCCCGAATCTTGCCCAGGATTTACCCACCCAGTGCGGTTATGATTCCGATAATCCGGAGATGGAAGGAGAGGTAGGCAAAGTGGGCGTGGCTGTCGATACCCTGAGGGACTTCGAGGTTATATTTGAAGCATTTACAGAAAAACAGGAACTGGATAAAATTGCCACGAATTTTACGAATAACGCTGCTGCAAATATAATGATTTCAAATTATCTGGCCCTTGCCGACAAAAGGGGGGTTTCCTGGTCAAAATTAAAGTGTACACCGCAAAATGATATATTAAAAGAATTTGTTTCACGGGGTACATATATTTTTCCTCCAACTCCTTCCATGCGGATGTTCAGAGACAGTCTGACCTTTTTTACAGAGCATCTTCCTGGCGTAAACATTACGAGTATAGGGGGGTATCATATCCGTGAAGGCGGGGCATCAAGGGAGGAAGAACTTGCTTTTGCCATGTCCATAGGGATTGCCTATCTCCAGGAGGGTGTTAACGCCGGAGTCGATATAGATGCTTTTGCTCCCAAATTTACCTTTAACGGATTTGGAGGGAGCATGGAGGTTTATAAGGAGGTAGCATTTCACAGGGCAGTTCGCAGAATGTGGGCAAAAATTGTAAAAGAGAGGTTTGGAGCAAAAAATCCCAACAGTATGAGGATTCGAGTTCCTCTTTTTGCTCACATAGGATGCAGCAGCACAACAAAACAGCGGGCATTAAATAATTTGAGCAGGACGGTTGTGGGTGCTATGGCCGGTGTTTTATCCGGGGGGTCCCCCCTGGCCTTTCCTCCTTATGATGAACCCCTGGGGCTTGGATGGAGCCTGGAAGCACGTCAGCTTGCTGAAGACGCCACAAGAATTGTAATGTATGAAACAAATATGTGTGATGTGATAGATCCCTTTGCAGGTTCTTATTTTATGGAGGGCTTGACCAATGAAATTGAAGAAGCGGCCTGGAAAGAGATTGATCGGATTGAAGCAATGGGGGGAGCAGTCAAAGCAATAGAAACCGGGTACATGCAGCAGATTGTTTCAAAAAGTGCTGCTGACCGGCAAAAAAAGCTGGATAACGGGGAGACCCTTTTGGTTGGAGTAAACTGTTTTACAGAAGATTATGAACTCGATGTCACCACCAGCAAGATGATTGAACATCCTTATTCAGAAGAGAGCAGATATGCTGCAGAGCAGAAACAGATTGACAACCTGAAAGAAGTTAAACGTACACGAGATAACCGTGAGGTTACAAGGCTTTTAAAGGAGCTGGATGTGGCCGCGAAAGATGAGAGTAAAAATTTAATGCCCCTTTTTATAGATCTGGCTAAATCCTACGCCTCCCTTCAGGAACAGTGTGATGTTTTAAGGAATGTTTTTGGAGAGTGGACAATGGATGCTTTTATTTAACTTTGAAGTCCAGGGATAATTGTTGTATGATTGGCTCCCTGGACAAAGAAAGATAATGCCCATGACTCGCTGGGCAGTTATTATTTTTTAACGGCGCTTTATATAAATAAAAATATAAATAAAAAATTTTTAGTTTAGGATCGTGAATGTTATAAATTACCCATAAATTACCCATAATTACTT
>DAOWMW010000267.1 GCA_030642865.1 Desulfobacteraceae bacterium | reverse complement strand
TGCCGGATGTTTTTCCATTGTTCTAGAGGCCATAACATCTCCTATTTCCAAAATGATAACCGAAGCGGTTTCCATCCCCACCATCGGCATTGGGGCAGGGGTGAACTGCGACGGCCAGGTGCTCGTTACCCACGATATGGTTGGATTATTCGATCGTTTTACTCCAAAATTTGTCAAGCAGTATACAAATATCAATGAAACCATTTTATCTGCGATAAAAGGATATAAAATGGATGTGGAAAACGGAACCTTTCCAGAAAAAAAGCATTGCTTTTCAATAAAAAGTGATGAACTGGAAAAAGTATAAGGATTGGGGATGAAATAAATTACCCATAATTGCGCCGGGCTTGTGGTCGTCTTTAAGGCGCATCAAGGGTTGCATACTCGGAGCATTTTGGGCACCCACAAGGGATGCCCCTACAGCAATTTTGCCCATTGATGCAACACAGAAGACGGGCACAAGAACAAGTACTTATGTGTAATTTATGGGTAATTTATAACATTCACGATCCTAATTTTTTAATGCTTCCATAAAAGATGGGGATTATATAGGGAGGGGAATTTTTTCCCCATACCTTTAAATAAATAATTATGAAAAGCAGAGTATATTTTATAGATTTAAGGGCTGCCTACAGTGAAAATTTTCTTATGAAAATCGGAAGACTCCTTTTGACTGCGGGTTTGCCAGATATAGTAGCAAAAAAAGACCTTGTGGGGATCAAACTTCACTTCGGTGAATTGGGAAACACAGCTTACATTCGGCCTGTATACATAAGAAAGATTGTGGAAATGGTAAAAGGTTTAAACGGTTCTCCCTTTCTCACAGATTGCAACACTTTGTATGCCGGAACAAGGAGCGATTCCCCGGCTCATCTTATTACAGCCATACAAAACGGCTTTGCATATTCAGTAGTTGAAGCTCCAGCCATAATAGCAGATGGGATAAGGGGAAAAAGTGAAACGCCCATAATAATAAACCAAAAACGTTTTAAAAAGGTTTATATAGGGTCGGACATTGTTAATGCAGACTCTCTTTTGTCTGTTGCCCATTTTAAAGGCCATGAGCTAACCGGTTTTGGCGGGACACTAAAAAATCTTGGAATGGGATGCGCATCACGCCGGGGTAAACTGGCTCAGCATTCAACCCTGGGGCCTAAAATATCGGCAAAAAAATGTATTGGCTGCGGTGAATGCGCAAAACACTGCTCGCAAAATGCTATTTCTCTTGATAACGAAAAAGCGGTTATTGATTCTAAAAAATGTATCGGCTGCGGTGAATGTATTATTATTTGCCCAAATGATGCTGTTCAAATCCAGTGGAACCAGAACATACCTGTTTTTTTGGAAAATATGATGGAATATACCATGGGTGTTTTAAAGGGAAAAGAGAAAAAAACAATGTTTGTAAATTTTATTATAAATGTTTCACCTGCATGTGATTGTATGCCCCATAATGATGCCCCCATTGTAAGGGATATAGGGGTTGTGGCTTCAAAAGATCCTGTGGCCATTGACCAGGCATCTGTCGATCTGGTGAACAATGAAGAGGGGATATCAGGCTCATCCCTTAAATTAAATTTAAAATCCGGTGAAGATAAATTTTCAGGGCTTCATCCAAGGGTCGATTGGCCTGTTCAGCTTGATTATGCAGCAGGTCTTGGCCTGGGAAGCCGTGATTATGAGCTAATAAAAATATAACAAAAAACGTAACTATTCAGCCAATATATACCTGTCGAACCAGTCTACTAGAATAGTTACAATAGAATAGTTACAAAAAAATATGGGAATTGTTTAAAATGAAAAATATTATACTAACAAAAGAAGATAATATTGGAATATTGACTATTAACAGGCCCCAGGTAAAAAATGCTTTGAATATGGAGGCTTATGACGATTTTGGGAAGGCCATTGAAGAGGTTGCTGCCGATTCAAATATCAGGGTGGTTATTATAAACGGCGAAGGAGATTCTTTTTGCACGGGACTCGATCTTAAATTTGCGTCAACATTAAATCAACTGACTGTCCTGGAGATGGAAAATCTGATTAAGCGCCTTCAGCACATATTTGCCTTTGAAAATTTTAAAAAACCAGTAATTTCGGCTGTCCATGGTTATGCCCTGGGTAATGGCTGTGATATTGCCCTGGCATCAGACTTTATAATCGCAGCAGATAACGCAAAATTCGCCATGGCTTATACTAATTTAGGATTAATCCCTGATCTTGGGGGCACTTACAGGCTTCCGAAAATTGTGGGACTTGTAAAAGCCAGGGAACTCATTCTTACCGGAAGACAGATAGACGCTTCAGAAGCACTGGAGATCGGTATGATCCTGCAGGTTGTTCCGGCAGATCATCTGATGACTAAAACCATGGAGTTTGCGAACAAACTTGCCAAAAGGGCTCCCCTTGCCATGGCAATGGCAAAAAAAGCCATTAACAAAGGACTTGAGACAGATTTGGTTACAGCATGCGACTTTGAAGCTGCGCTGCAGAACATATGCTTAAAAAGTGAAGATGTTAATGAAGCCATACTCGCCTTTGTGGAAAAACGGGCCCCTGTTTTTAAAGGTAAATAGGGGATGAAATGAAAATTATCCATAATTACGCCGAGCTTGTGGTCGTCTTCAATGCGCATCAATGGTTGCATACTCGGAGTCTGTGGCCATTGATGCAACACAGAAGACGGGCACAAGAACAAGTATTTATGGGTAATTTATAACATTCACGATCC
>DAOWMW010000282.1 GCA_030642865.1 Desulfobacteraceae bacterium | reverse complement strand
TAAAAGGGACCATGCTCCTGGGTCAACTCACCGCCGATGTAAGGAAAGATTTAAAACCTGAAGTGGAATATATTGTTACAGGCTGGAAAACAGGAAACCAGGGGAGAAAATATTTTGCGGGGTCCGCCATTTTTTCAACAAAAGGAGAATTATGCTCCGTGGCAAACTCTATCTGGTTTGTTGTTGATCATGATTAGGATTGGGGATGAAATAAATTCACGATCCTTAGGGCTCGCGCAAAAATAACTTAACATTTTAAGCGCCGATGCATCCCGCCTGGCTGCGTTACAAAATTGCAGGAATATCCTGATATTACTGCATTTTTGTGCCTTGCCAGGCGGGCGCCTCAACACTTAAAATTGCCAATTTATTTTTGTGCGAACCCTTAGGGCTCGCGCAAAAATAGTAACTATTCAGCCAATATCTATTTGCAATACACTGAATCAGTGTAGCTGAATAGTTACCGTAAATAAACAAATCTGCAGATTTCTATTATGGATAAAAAAGTAAAAAAGATACTGAAAACAGATTTTGTACTGGATAATGATGGGCCTGACAAGGTAATCCCTTTATCAGAATCGATTAAGATGCATTTAACCTCCGGCCAGAAGGTACATATGGGGATGGGGGCAAATGCTGCTGTAAGGGAGATAATCAGAACATTTCATGGTACAGGGGTAAAATTTGACCTGATAACAGAATTTATGTTTTTCAGCCATTTAGATCTTATCCACTGCAATCTTGTCAAAAAGCTTATTACAGCCGGTGTTGGTGAAACCCGCAAGCTTACCCCCAGTAAAACTCTAAACAGAGCCATAAAAAATGGAACACTGGAGCTTGAATCCTATTCCCTTGCTTCATTCATTCAAAGGCTCATGGCTGGAGCAATGGCAGGTTTTATGCCCACTGTATCCCTCATGGGAAGTACCATGGCCAAATTGCATACCCATGCCTTTAATACAATTGACCACCCCTTTGAACCCGGAAAAAAGGCCGGGGTCATAAAGGGGCTCAATCCGGACATATCAATTGTTCATGCCTGGGCAGCAGACCGAAGCGGGAATGCCATAGTTTTACCCCATCATTTTACAGCAGAGGAAACCTGGGGAGCATGGGCGAGCCGCGGAGGAGTAATAGTCACCACGGAAAAAATTGTTTCCACAGATTTTATACGCAAATATAATACTCTGGTAAATATTCCCCAGTATATGGTAAAATCTGTTTCCCCTGCACCCCTTGGATCCCATCCTGAAGGGATAATGAATTGGGGTTTTGCCGATTTTGATGCCTATGAATATGACTGGGATTTTATCAATGACCGCCAAAAAGCCATTGATAAGGACAGTCTTGACCAGTGGATAAAAGAATGGGTACTCGACTGCCCGGATACCAGGGAATATTTGGACAGACTCGGCTCAGAACGGATATCTTCTTTAAGGGGCCGGGCCCACCCTGAGTACTGGAAAATAAATGCCTATGAAAAAGGGAAAAATATATCTTCTTCCGGAAAATATACTCCCAGGGAAAAAATGGTGGTAATGGCATCGAGAAAAATTCTGGAAAAGGTTCTAAAAAAAGATTATCAAACGATTTTGTCAGGAGGAGGAGTCGCTTCCATGAGCGCATGGCTTGGCCACCGTGAGCTTAGAAAACATGGAAGTTTTGCGGAGATTGTTGTGGGCTCGGGACAGTTCGGATTTACCCCTTTGCCAGGGGATCCATTTATTGCCAGTTTCACAAGTTTATCAACCTGCAAGATGATTACCAATGGAGTCAATTGTTACCAGGCCCTCATCGGGGGAAACAACAAAAAAAGCATCAGTATCCTGGGGGGAGCACAGATTGATAAATCAGGAAATATAAATTCGGCAATTGTTTCCACGCCTGAAGGGGATATTTATCTCACAGGCGCAGGGGGCGGGGGGGATGCATGTAAGGCCTCCGAAGTCCTGGTTGTTATGGAACAGACAAAAAACAGGTTTGTTGAAAAAGTACCTTATATAACATCATCAGGTGAAACAATAAAAACCCTTGTCTCCACCCTTGGCATTTTTGAAAAAGATGAAAATAATGAACTTGTTCTAACAGCCTGTTTCCACAATCCGCTGGCTGAAGATATAAAAGAGAATATAGAATTTATAAAGGAAAACTGCGGCTGGGATTTAAAGGTCTCCCCTGAGATAATCAAACTTCCTGAACCGGAAATTGAAGAGCTTATACGGCTCAGACTCATAGACCCCGATGGTGAGCATACATCGTGAATAGTAATTATTCCATAATTGCCCCCTTAATAAATATAAAAAGAATTTCATCTGTTTGGGTGGCAATTTTTCTTTGTCTTCTGATTTTTCCCAAAGCTGTGGCTGCGGCGGAAGTTTTTAGTGATGCTAAAATTAACAAAATGCAGGGAGATTTTAACCGGACACTGCTGAAAAAATATATTATTATTGCCTGTAATTATGGCCAGAACCATGTTCATTAACAAGCCACAGCTCGAATATCTTTATCACAGCTATAATTCCCGGGAATGGGTTCATCCTGACCCCCTTGAATTGCTTTATAAATATTCAGATTCAAG
>DAOWMW010000129.1 GCA_030642865.1 Desulfobacteraceae bacterium | reverse complement strand
CTTAAATAGATAAATTACACTGAAGATGTTAGGAAAATATTAAGAATGGGTTATGAATGAATTAATTCATAGGGGATATTGCAAAGCAATTTTATTTTCGATACATTATTGCCAGTGGCGCACTGTTCAAATAACCACTACTGCACCTCAGGTGCGGTAGTGGTTATCTAAGGCTTTTTCAAGATCTGGCAAAAATATAATTATTCAACTATCATTATCCTCAGTTCAAAATCGGGTCTGCAATGAATGCAGACCCGGAAGGAAAGTGTATTGATGCCATACTAGTTGATTATGGATTTTACAGATGTTACAGGAGACTTCCCACATTTCATTTGACTTTGGGTGCCCCAGAAATTTGCGGCATTTCCAATATTGGCCTCTGTCAGGTTAGCTGAGTCGGAAGAAAAAGTCTCAAGACGATGGCGAAGGGTTTCCAGCATGCCGGTAAAGGCAGTTGTGTCGTAGTACACATGCTGGGCTGCCCAAAACTCGTATTCGCAGTTGATAATTTTCTGGCGGGTAGGTTCAACGCCGTTATACTGCATGATATGAGCTCCTGCAAACCCATCAGGATCATCCCGGTGATTGTCCGGATTACCTTCAGGATCTTCGGCACAGCCGTCTTTAATGCCTTTGAAATCAAGCAGTTTATCAGCATCCGCGTAACCAACGGCTCCTTTAAAGTCCGCGACACATCTCATCAAATCTGAAGATGAGGTATAATGCCAGGTGGGTCCATAAGCAAGCGGTTTCGGGGTGGAAACATTTTTCAAAGAATAGGGCTTAAGAAGATCGTCAACAGTTGCATGGGTTCCTGAACCGGCATGGCGCATGCAGCGAACAATTTTGCCTGGAGTAAAGTAGGGGCCAAAATCTTCCCAGTTGTTGATTTTTCCGGAAAAAATCAGTCCGGCCATGGCGTGGTTGATATTGTTTAAAGGCATGGCCTCACACCTTGTATCTTCCAGAGCCACATCAGGGCAATCATTTGCTGTGTCACATTCCTGGCCGCTGTTTATACCGCCGTTGCAGACATTGTCAATGCATTTATAATATCCCACACATTGGGGGTTATTGCCATCGCCAACTGACTTTGTTGGGTCACATTCCCACATTCCATGGGGATAAGCCTTGTGAGAAGCCATGGGATTCCAGCCAGCTTGAGATATTGGTCCGGCAGGATCGTTAATCTCAGGCCTTACGCAACGAAACTTGCCGACTGAATTATTGGCAAAAAAGGCAAACGGAACCACAATGGGTTGAAAACTGGTAACAGTTGCCCCGGGAGCCGACGGAAACACAACAGTGGCGCTTGGCGCTGAATATGGGTCATTGGGCCAATTTATATTGCCGTCTTCCCAGCCTGTGGTTGACTGGGTAAAAGCATCCCAGGCCACATCAGAGGCGCCAAGATTCGGCTGTGCTGATTTAAGGGCAGTGCAGGAATTTGCCTTTGGACCCGCCCATGTAACACATGATGTTTCATCCACCATCTCGCGGGTGGTTTGATCGTTTATTGCGTTAATACCGTCATAGGAAGCACGGGAAGAATAGCGGATATAGATAGTAGAGTTATCGCCAAGACAACCAGTTCCACGGGCGATACCATGTTTTTTGTTGTAAGAGTCCTGTTCTACGTTTGAGCACTCACCGCCCGTTGGATCAAGCAGAAAACTCTCGGACAGATTCAGCCAGAACTTGTACTGGGCGGATGCTCCATAGATGTTAAGGTTATAATCGGCTGCCCCTGCAGAGGAAACCATCCCCATAAGCGCAGCTCCAGCTATAAATCCTTTGGTCATTTTTTTTAATATTTTCATTGTTTTCCCTTTTTTTAAAAAAGATTTAATGTGCCTTTCTTCATATTTTGCAACAAAAATGGAAGGAAGTATTTTACCCTCATCTTATTATTCTGCTTTTTCCCCTATACATTTTTGCGCCTTATGCCCATTAAAGCAAGAATTCCAGAACCAAAAAGCCATACAGCGCCTGGAATCGGCACAGGTGCTGTTTCAGCATATGCCATGGATTCGCCTGGATCAAAAAAATCGCCATCTAAATTAAGATCAGTCTGGTCAACCCCTATACGCAAAACATAATTAAGTTTTTCAAGGGGATGATCCCAAATGCCATCCCAATTCTGACCATCGCCATAATTATCATCACCATCCAGGTAAATATCCATCTCATAGGTTCCGCCAGTGGCAAGAGCTTCAAGACCAAGATATTCGCCCTCTCCAGGCTGGGCAACATCTAAAAAATCGGTGTGGGTCCCATTTCGCATGCCCCACTCCATTGATTTAGATCCAGTCGCATAGCCGCCCTGTGAACCGTTACTGTATAATGAACCGACGTCAGTCGTTGCTGCGGAAAAAGAATCTATTGAACCATGGTCGGTTATTACAGGAGAAAAATCTTTTCGAACAGTAAAATATCCGCGATAAGGACCCCCTGTAGTGGTTATGCCGGCAGAACCAAAAAAGGCAAGGTCGGCTAAGGTAAGGCCTGGAAATACACCTCCAACATTATTGACATCAAAAAGATTAGAATACTTTTGCACCGGTATATTTTTCATAGTTGCAGGATCAACGAAAGGTATGTTCCCCATTTCCATGACTATTTCCGTTCCCCCAGTGCCATCAGCGCCCGTAACGGCGCCAAGAAAGTCTCCAAGATCGTATTGAAATCCGGATGCTACGGATGCTGCGCCAAAAATCATTGCCGTTGCAAATAAACCTGCAAAGGCAGTTCTTAGTTTTTTCATTTTTATTGCCTCCAAAAAAACAATTTGTTTGTTTAAAGTTCCCAGGCTTTTTATGCTTTCTACAGGCTTTAACTCCTTGTTATTTTTTTGCTGTCAGGGCATTGAGTTGTCCATAGATATTTAAAAAAAGCCCGGGTATAGAAGAGAGCTGCGTCTACTACTTCCTTCCAATAATTACAGATGCTTCATATAAGTCAGCGAAGCATCTGTAATCTCTAACTTCATTTAACTTAAAACATTTGGATATTTTGTTTTTATGAGGGAATTGTTAAAAGTTAATTAAGCTTGATTTTTTCTTTTCAAGGAACTGCCTGTCCAGCCCTATGTTGACATACATCGGTTCCGAGCGTTCTTAACGAGCTTGTTGATTTATATGTGATGGGTCAGGGCATAGAGAGAAAAAAATTTTGGAACGACAAGGATCGAGCGGATTTTATTGATCGTTTGGCTAAGATCGTTGAAAAAGGCAGTATGGATGTTTTATGCTTGGGCGTTGATACCGAACCATTTTCATTTATTTCAAAACCGGAACATGTCTATTTAAGATCGTCCCCCGTTTCAATAAGGGTGGGGCAAGCAGCAACAGGAAAAGGTAGAGGCAATTGTGCATATTTCGGGGTTTTGGAAGAATTATCCAGAAAATTTGATATGGTGATTCCAAGCAGGCGCACCTTTTTTTTACCTGCCAAAGTATTTTTAAGCAGAAGTAAAACATATTTCATTATAATCCTGCTATCAGTTATGAGATCTTTTATAGTTAAGCTTCTGGTAATAGTTTGAAAGTCATAATATTTAACTTTAAGAGTGATTGTTTGTCCCTTTTTTTTGTTTTTTTTCAGCAGAATTTCAATTGCAGCAGCAAGGTTATCCAAGGTTTCAATGATCTGTTTTTTATCTATAATATCTTCTTTTAAAGTTGTTTCCTTGCCTATTGATTTTTGTATTCGATTTGCTTTTACTGGTCTGTTGTCGTAACCATGTGCTATATCGTAAAAATAATGGCCGGCTTTACCAAATGTATTTATCAGCATGTTTTTATCTATTTTTTTCAGATCAGAACCTGTTCTTATTCCAAGGGAGTGCATTTTTTTTTCAGTAACTTTTCCGATGCCAAAAAATTTCCTGATTGGTAAATTGCTTATAAAAGCATCTGAATTTTCAGGTGTGACAATAGTAATGCCACCAGGTTTTTTAAAGTCCGAGGCCACTTTTGCTAAAAACTTGTTAAATGATACTCCTGCTGATGCTGTTAAGTGTCCGGTTCTATGATAAATTTTTTTTAATATCTGTTCTGCAATAATAGTTGCATAAGGTATTTGAAATTTATTATCTGTTACATCAAGGAAAGCTTCGTCTAAAGATAGTGGCTCTACCAGGTCTGTGTATTCCCTGAATATTTTTCTGATATCTACAGCTACTGATTTATATACATCAAACCGTGGTCTTAAGAATACCGCATGGGGACATAGTTTATAGGCTTTTGAGGAAGCCATTGCAGAATGGATCCCAAATTTGCGTGCTTCATATGAGCAGGTTGCAACAACACCTCTTTCTTTTGGCGCGCCTCCTACAATAACAGGCCGTCCCTTTAATTCAGGCCTGTCCCGTTGTTCAATAGAAGCATAAAAAGCATCCATGTCTATATGTATTATTTTACGCACATTTTGTGTAATAATTATCTGTGCTCCTTTTTTCCATGTACAATTTTTCCGCTACTCGCGAGGGCATGATGTATTGTTTCCTTAATTTTGTACCTTGCAAATATCATTCAATGAACATATCTTTTTATAGAAAATTTAGATTAATATCCGGTATTCTTTTTGCTGGTTAATTATCTATAATTAACTTCTTCTTGGAAAGGATAAAATGTTTATTTAGTCTTTTACAATTTACATGAGGGACGGGACGTCCTTTGATATATTGACAAGTTGAATAATTTATGTCATAAGAAATATATGCCACGTAAATCAAGAATAGATGCGCCTGGGGCGCTACATCATATTATTGTTAGAGGGATCGAAAGAAGAACCATCTTTAAGGATGATGCTGATAGAGATAATTTTTTAGAACGCTTGAAAAAAATCTTAATATATAGCGATACATCGTGTTTCGCCTGGGCATTAATGCCCAATCATTTTCATTTGCTTTTACGAACCGGCAGGCTTCCGGTCTCAACAG
>DAOWMW010000186.1 GCA_030642865.1 Desulfobacteraceae bacterium | reverse complement strand
GGGTATCTCCGAGAGTCGGGATTTTAACTCTCCCTGATCAATATTCAGCCACCGATCACCATATTTTTCAATAAAAGGAGCGGCCTGCACAGAACTTCGAACGTCTAACACTATAGCGTTATTTTCTTTAAATTCCCTTAAAAAGTCTATAACATCAATGGGCACCTGGTATCCTTCGATAATATTATCCAGGGAATTGGCAGCATTATTTACAATATCCATGGCCGAAGCAAATGGCGGCGCATAAGCGACTTCCAGTGTTGCAATTTCATCAATTCCCACCCCCTGCCCCAGAAGTACAGAGACCGCATCCACCCGGGATTTAACAGAATCAATCTGTGAACCCGCCGCCTCAATACCTAAAACCCTTTTGGTTTTACGGTCTGCAATTAATTTTATGTACATCAGTTGCATATCAGGGTAAAAATGGGCTCTGTCGGCCTGCACCACGACTGTATGAACAGGATCAAAACCTGCATCTCTGGCTTGCCTTTCTGTTAATCCTCCCCT
Organism: Desulfobacteraceae bacterium; assembly: GCA_030642865.1. Lineage (GTDB taxonomy): Bacteria > Desulfobacterota > Desulfobacteria > Desulfobacterales > BuS5 > DAOWMW01. The sequence continues at coordinate 3,386 of DAOWMW010000186.1, read as the reverse complement.
TGCAATCCCCAGTTCAAATATTTTAAGACAGAAAGTACCAACTGTACCCTTAAAACGCTCACTTCCTCCAGCTATATTTGTTCCAATCACCCTCCCCTGACGATTGGCAAGGGATCCCAGGGGCATGGGCAAAAAATGACCGGACACCAAATGGGGTATTTCAACACAATCACCCCCGGCATAAATATCAGGATCTGAAGTTCTCATACACTGATCAACTAAAATTCCACCGTACATACCTGTTGCCAGACCGGCCTTCCTTGCCATGGTTGAATCAGGCCTGACCCCCACAGCAAGAATTACAAGATCACAAGGTATTGTGGATGTGGAAGTTTCAATCCCCTGAACTCCATTTTGACTATCTCCTAAAATTTTGTTAACTCTTTCTTCAAGAAGTACTGTGACTCCATTTTTTTCCATATGGTTTTTTACAGGAAGAGCCATATCTTTTCCAAGGGCGGTGGGAAGGAGCTGATCCATCATTTCCACAAGAGTTGTTTCAACGCCCCAAAGATCTGCAAGGGATTCAGCCATTTCTATCCCTATGGCACCGCCGCCAATAACCACAGCTTTCTCCACCTCCCCCTTTGCCACCAGATCCTTTACATCCTTTGCCTGGTGCAGATTGGATATGGCAAAAACTCCAGGGAGATCAATCCCCGGCAGGGGAGGAATTATTGGAGTAGCTCCCGTGGCTAAAACCAGTTTGTCGTAATCTATCTCCTTTTCCTCATTATTTACCAGATTACGAACTTTTATTTTTTTATTGGGACGATCTATGGCAATTGCCTCTGTTCTGGTCATCACCCTAAGACCTTTAACATTTTCAAAATAATTATTGTCCCTGATAACATGGGCGCTTGTTGAGCGCAAAGCTTCCATATTATCAACATCCCCGCCAATATAATATGGAATGCCGCAGCCTCCATAAGAGATAAGATCATCTTTATCAAGCAATAAAACATCGGATAAAGGATCAACACGTTTTACTCTGCACGCCACTTTTGGCCCCAATGCCACCGCGCCAACAACTACCACACGTTTTCCCATATTTTTACCTCACAGCAATTTAAAAAAAATGTCTCCTCAAAAGGAAACGGAATATGATTTTTACAGGCAGGCTTTCTTAAAAGCCATAAAACATACAATCATCAATGATTTTATTATTGACGAATATAAAACATAAGGATATACTATCTAATTTTTTTATCGTAATTATTCAAGCGTTAATGCATCCTGCCGGACTGCATTATGAAAATATAAAAATATTGTATATATTCAGCTATGATTCAGTGTATTGCAACAGGTATAATCTGATTGAAATTTTGATGTTCCTGCGCTTTCGCATTTTGCAGGGCAGGCACCTGAACACTTGAAATTGCGAATTTATTTTTGGACGAACCCTTAAACCGAAGCAGGCAGGTGTTTGTAAATGTTTTAAAAGAATGCTTGTTTTTTTAGTCAGTAAACATTTTCCAAGTAAACAAATAAGCCCCTGCCTTTTTAAAAGATTACATAAAAGGAGATATTTCACTTGATTTGTGCAACTATTAAAAAAGACGAAGAATGTATTTTCATGACTGCAAAAGGATGTTCCTATAACGACGGATTTTGCCGTGAAATTGTCGAGCAATGCAAAACCTGCAACAACAGCGTGGAACTCCAGTCAGGATGGTACTGTTCAGCCTACCCGGAGCCCGCATTAAAATGGAAAAACGGTAACTGTAACCTCGCTTCCCATATTACTGCCACCTCGAAAAAGGAAAAGGTAAAAATTAATCCCCTCAAAGCATCCAAAAGAGGGCAAAGATAATATGTAGAGAGATTGTCACATAAATAATTGCACTTCGTTATCGGTCGCCTGCGTATTACAATACGCCTTCCTCCATCGAGCCTTGTGCCAATTTTTACAATGGGTAATTATGTGACAATCCCTATAAATCACAAAGATGCCTCATACCCCTTGAGCTCTCTTTTCAGGCTGCCTGTAAGAATAAAATTAGCAATTAAATTGGGAATCGCAAGGAGTCCAAATAAAGCATCCGATAAATTCAATACAGGCGTAAACTCATAGATAGCTCCAACCATAATAAAACATATATAAATATAGCGATAAAAAGGGACACCCCCTTTACCAACCAAAAAGACCATCCCCTGCTCACCATAATATGACCATGATATAATGGTTGAAAAAGCAAACAAGACAACGGTTAATGTAACAAGCCATGATCCGGCCTCACCATATACAGTTGCAAAAGCCGCTGCAGTAAGTTCCGATCCTGCCAAGCCGTTGGTCCTTGCCCATACACCTGTGGAGGTAAGAACAAGAGCTGTCAGGGTACAAACAACAATGGTGTCGATAAAGGGGCCTAAAAGACCGACAATACCTTCTCTGACAGGTTTTGACCTGGCTGCGCTATGAGCCATGGCTGCAGTCCCCATCCCTGCTTCATTGGAAAATACTGCCCTTCTTACTCCCTGTATCACGACTTCTCTAAAGGCTATTCCTGCAAATCCACCCACAGCCGCAGTTCCTGAAAAAGCATCTGAAAATATACGGGCAAAAAGTTCAGGGATGATAGTATAATTTACTGCAAGAATACCAATTGCTCCCAAAAGATAAAGGATCACCATAAAAGGGACAATCCCAGCTGCAACCCGGCCGATTCTCCTGATACCCCCGATCAGAACAGACCCGGCAAGAATCGCAAAGACTATTCCTGAAGCATAAACAGGTATTGAAGCATGCCGGCAAAGAACTGCAGCCATCTGATTTGCCTGGAACATATTCCCTGCCCCAAATGCATTTAAAACTGTAAAAAAGGCATACATATATGCAAGAGGTAAAAAATATTTCCCGAGCCCATGCTTGATCGAATACATGGGACCGCCTGAAATTGTCCCGTCAGGATTAACATCCCTGAAAATTAAAGAAAGGGAAATCGAGGTAAATTTGGTGGCCATCCCCAAAAAAGCAGCTACCCACATCCAAAAAACAGCGCCGGGGCCCCCTGCTGATACTGCCACCGCAACCCCGGCAATATTACCCAGGCCAATGGTGGCTGAAAGTGCCGTACACAAAGCCTGAAAATGAGAAATTTCTCCCTCATCCTCCTGGTCAAATTTTCCTGAGATAACCTGAATACCATGTTTAAAAAAACGAATCTGCGGGAACCGATATATAATAGTAAATGCTAATCCAGATCCCAGAAGAAGGAATACAAGGGGCAAGCCCCATACATAGCCGACAAATGTTGAAGCAGCAGATTCAATTGTCATTTTTTACCCGGCATATTTAAAATCGATGAAAAGGTCATATAGATAATAACTAAGGATTGGGGATGAAATAAATTACCCATAATTGCGCCGGGCTTGTGGTCGTCTTC
>DAOWMW010000273.1 GCA_030642865.1 Desulfobacteraceae bacterium | reverse complement strand
TTTTTTTCACTGCGCTTTCCTTAACCGTTCATCTGCTTTTGTTGGCAGCCATCTTCATAACGCCGAAGTACAAATCTGACGCTATACCCTTTCCCTCTGTAATAAATGTCAGCATGGTTGCCTTCCCTGAACCGGTGAAGGAAAAATTACCTGAACCAGTAACAACAGAACCCTTAAAACTCAAACCTGTGAAAAAAATAAAAAAAGAAGTTATCCAGACGAGAGCGGATAATAAGGTTCAAATTAACCCCCCGGCAGAGCAGGTTAAAAAGGAAGCCTCGTTTACTGGTATTAAAAAAAAGAAAATCAAAAAATCCCTTAAAAACAAGAAAATCAAAAAATTTCTTAGAAACAAGAAAATCAAAAAATCCCTTAAAAAAAAGACTTATCACTCCTCAAAGGTTCATGAAATCGCAATGGAGCAGATTAATAAAAGGGTCAATGAGTCAAAAGCAGATCAGTTTACGAAAACTCTTGACCGTTTAAAAAGTAAGGTCAAAAAGAGAGAAGCAAGTGGAGGCACAGGGGAGAGACACCTTGCCCCATCAGGGGGAAAACAGCTTTTGGATTTTTACGTAGTGGAAGTAGCCTTTCAAATAAAAAAAAACTGGGCATTTTCCAAGCAAATGGCAGGAGGGAATACACGTAACCTAAGTGTTGAACTCGCCTTTAAGGTTCTGCCGAACGGGGAGATATTCGATATATGGTTCGACAAACGCTCAGGAAATAGATACCTTGATGATTCCGCAAGAAAGGCTGTTATGAAATCAAATCCGGTGAGGCCGCATCCTGAAAATCTGGACAGACCCTTTGTAATTATTGGTTTACGGTTCACAGATAAGGGTTTAGAATAAATAAAAATGATCATACGCAATAATATAAAAAAAATTTATTTAACATTTCTTGTTTTTCTCTTTTTTGCGGCAGCACCGCCAACCTTGCCGGCCAAATATGGTTATATTGATATTACCAACCCCTTTCTAAGAAAAATACCCATGGGAATACCTCTACTTAAGACTTTTGGCACGAATCATCAGGAACCCTTGATGGCTAAAAAAACAGCAGATCTCATATCCGAGACTTTGAAATTTACAGGATATTTTAAATTTTTGGACAGAAGTGCTTTTCTTGAATCCCCTCAAAAATTGGGAATAACTGCAACAAATGTTAATTTCAAAAACTGGACATCAATAGGTGCTGAACTCCTCATAACAGGGGGGCTCCTGATAAAAGAAGATAAAATTGAAGTGGAACTGAGATTATACGACACTTTTAAGAAACAACTTTTGACCGGCAAAAGATACACGGGTAAAATAAAAGACTACAGAAGAATAGTACGCAGATTTTGCAGCAGGGTAATTTTTAAACTGACCAATAATAAGGGATTTTTTAATAGCAAAATAGCATTTGTATCAACGGAAACCGGGGATAAAGAAATTTATATTTGTGATTTTGACGGATATAATTTAAAAAAATTTACAAATTCCAGAAATATAACCTTATCTCCAGCCTGGTCTTCAGACGGAAAATGGCTTGCTTATACTTCATACATTAAAAAACATCCTGACCTGTATATAAAAAATTTAATAACCCGTCACGGAACCATTGTTGCGAAAAAAGGTATAAACAGCTCCCCTGCATGGGTTCCTGGTAAATTTGAATTAGCAGCCACTTTCTCCTTTACTGGTGATCAGGATATACACCTTTTAACAGGAAATGGAAAATTTATAAAAAAATTGACAAAAAGCAGAGGAATAGATTCATCACCTTCGTGGTCTCCAGATGGAAAAAGGTTTGCCTTTGTTTCAAAAAGATCAGGGACACCGCAAATATATATTAAAAACCTGATAACAGGAAATGCTATAAGGTTGACCTTTAATGGAAAATATAATACACAACCTAACTGGGCACCCAATGGTACAAAAATAGCATATTCATCCATGACACGCCAGGGAATAGATATTTATGTTGTTGATGTTAATGGGAATAATCTCAGCAGGTTAACAACAAACAAAGGAGATAATGAGTCCCCTTCATGGTCACCGGACGGGAGCCTCATAGCATTTTCTTCGACACGCCAGGGGGGAATTTCAAAAATATATATAATGACCGCTTACGGAACAGACCAGCGGCAGCTGCTTTCAGTGCAGGGGCAACAGACAAGTCCGGCCTGGTCGCCGGAAATAATGAACAATTAAACAGCTACTTCAGGAGGCAAAATGCATAAAAATTTTCGTATTTTTTTTCTGCTTTTTCTGGCAATCCCAGGACTTATTTTAACTGCTTCATGTGCAACAAAAAAAACTGTTTTGCCAGAACAATCTGACATACCTCAATATCAGGACGATGCGTATGATTCAAATGTACCCGAAGAAGGTACGGGTATTGAAAAATCAGAGGTATATGATGCCGAAAAACTTGCCCAGGAGATTGCCTTGCAGGAAGCCAGAGAAAATTTTTTGAATGAAAATATTTACTTTGGTTTTGACAAAGCCTCTCTTACCATGGCAGCGCAGGAAAAGTTAATGATTAAAGCCTTCTGGATGCAAAACAATTCGGCTGTCTCTGTTATCATAGAAGGACATTGTGATGAGCGGGGAACCACCGAATACAACATTGCGCTGGGAGACAAACGTGCTGAAAAAGCAAAATCATTTATGATT
>DAOWMW010000181.1 GCA_030642865.1 Desulfobacteraceae bacterium | reverse complement strand
TTTGACAATCCACAGGTTTTCAAAAAATTAAACAATTTTTCCGTCAACAATTGTCAGAGAACGTGACATGTAAGATGCAAGCTCAGCATTATGTGTAACCAGAACCAGAGACATCCCCAACTCCTTGTTCAGCTCCAAAAGGAGCATATGAATATGATCGCTGTTTTTTTTATCAAGATTTCCCGTTAATTCATCCGCCAAAAGTAAAGGAGGGTTCAATACCAGTGCCCTTGCTATGGCAACCCGCTGCTGTTCTCCACCGGATAATCTTCCTGCCATATGGGACAACCTTTCAGCAAGCCCAACCCGTACGAGAATTGCTTCTGCGATCTCTTTTCCCTCTTTTTTGGACTGTCCATTTATCAGTGCCGGCATCATAACATTTTCAATGGCAGAAAATTCAGAAAGCAGATGGTGAAACTGGAATACAAAACCAACAGATTCATTACGAAATTTTGCAAGGCGGGTATCATCAAATCCAAAAACATCCTTCCCCTCAAATAAAAGGGTTCCTGTGTCAGGCCGGTCAAGGGTCCCCAGTATATGGAGAAAAGTCGATTTACCTATCCCTGATGCACCAGTAATAGCCACTGTTTCACCGGGATTCAGCTCAAAATCAGCAGATTTTAAAATATCTATGGTTACGCCACTGCTGCTAAAACTTTTATTCAGATGTCTGGCGCAAATAAGGGGGCAAGACAAAACAGATTGACCAGCGCCATCAACCATAACGGATTGCCTCAACAGGATCAAGCCTGGCCGCCTGGCTCGCGGGATAAATTGCTGCTAAAAAGCAGATCACCATGGTTGACCCGACAATTAGCAAAACATCCAATACTTCCAGCTGAACAGGGAGGGTGGTAAAGTAGTAAACATCCCCGGGAAGTTCAATAAACTTATAATGTTTCAGGAGAAAACAGCCTAAAAAGCCGAGACACATTCCCAAAGTCGTCCCAATAAACCCTATAACCAGCCCTTTAAAAATAAAAATTTTTCTAATACTTTTATTTGAAGCTCCCATGGCTTTTAATATCGCTATATCCCTGGTTTTCCCCATTACCATCATTATTAATGTGCTGGCTATGTTAAAAGCCGCCACAAGGACAATAAGGGTTAGTATAATAAACATCGCCTTTTTTTCCAGTTTAAGGGCAGAAAAAAGATTATGGTTCATCTGTATCCAGTTTTTTGTAATAAAAAAACTGCCTGGATATTTTTCATTTAATTTAGCAGCAATCTTTTCTCCCATAAACGGGGCGGTATAAATATCTGTTACTCTGATGCCGATTCCTGTGACGGAATTTTTCATACGCAAAATTTTTTGTGCTTCATTGAGATTAATCAGGGCAAAAGAAGAATCATACTCATACATACCCGATTGAAAAACACCTGCCACAATAAACCGTTTCATGGCAGGGATATGCCCTGCAGGGGAGAGCATTCCTTTGGAGGATATCACATAAACATAATCCCCTTTTATAACCCCCAGAATATCGGCAAGGTGGGTACCCAGTACAATTTTTGATTTTAATAAATTCTGTTTCCTGTTCCTTTCAATAGTATTCTGTAAAACAGAGCTATCAAAACTTTTCATTTCCAAAACTGTGGTATCAGGCTCTATACCCCGTAAAACCACACCTGCAGTTCTGGATGAAGAACGGAGCATAACCTGGGTATGAATATAAGGAGAGGCTTTTGTAACACCATCAATTTCTGTAATATCATTGGTAATCCGCTTATAATCACTGAATGTGCCTTTATAAGGCATTAATAAAACATGGGCATCCATACCAAGAATGCGTGCCCTGAAATCAGATTCAGCCCCGGACATAACGGCAATTACAATTATCAAAGCCATTACGCCTATTGTAATTCCCAGAATTGAAAGAATGGTGATAAATGAAATAAAGGCCGATTTTTTTTTTGACTTAAAATAACGGCTGCCTATAAAATATTCAAAGGTCATGTGGATTTCAAACCAGCCTGTATTTTGGTATCAGGTTTCATATGGGGGAATAAAATAACCTCCCGTATGGAAGAAGAATCTGTTAAAAGCATAACCAGCCGATCTATACCAATTCCCTCTCCTGCGGTGGGGGGCATCCCGTATTCCAAAGCCTCGATATAATCCGTATCCATATGATGGGCCTCAGCATCCCCTGCTTCCCTGTCTTCCACCTGTTGTTTAAAACGCCGTTTTTGATCCTCGGGGTCATTAATCTCTGAAAATCCATTGGCAATCTCATAGCCTGCAATGAAAAGTTCAAACCGGTCCGTGAGTTCAGGTTCTTTTTCACTCCTCCGCGATAAAGGAGAAACTTCCACAGGATATCCAGTAATAAATGTGGGCTGTATCAGTTTGGGTTCCACAAGTGAATCAAAAAGTTTTATAATAAGTTTCCCGTACCGTCCAGATTTGTCCGGAGCTATCCCCTGTTGAAGCGCAAAAGCAGAAAGTTTTTCAGGATCATTTAAAATCACGGGGTCAACCCCTCCAATCTCCTCCAGAGCGGTCAAGAGAGGGATTCTGTCCCATTTGCCGCCTAAATCGATTGCTTCCCCCTGATATGTAATCAGGGAAGAGCCGGTGAGCTCCAGGATAATTTTTAAAAACATCTCCTGGGTCATATCCATTAGATCTTCATATGTTGAATATGCCTGATAAAATTCAACCATGGTGAATTCAGGGTTATGGCGTGTTGAAATCCCTTCATTTCTGAAATTCCGATTAATTTCAAAGACCCTTTCAAAGCCGCCCACAACCAGTCGTTTCAGATAGAGTTCCGGGGCTATTCTCAAAAAAAGGTCAATACCCAGGGCATTATGGTGTGTTGTAAATGGTTCAGCTTCTGCCCCTCCGGGAATAGGCTGCATCATTGGAGTTTCCACCTCAAGAAAATCTTTTTCAAGAAGAAAAGTGCGTATCACCTGAATTGTCCTGGCTCTTTTAATAAAACGATCCCGCGTATCAGGGTTTATTATTAAATCTACATAACGTTTCCTGTAACGTTTTTCAGGATCTTTAAGACCATGAAATTTTTCAGGAAGAGGGAGTCTTGCCTTGCCAAGAAGTTTTAACTCCTTTACAAGTAAAGTCCATTCCCCTGTTTTGGTTTTAAACATTCCCCCTGTTAAACCTACAAAATCACCAATATCAAGCTGTTTAAAAAGATTATATGTTTCTTCTCCCAATAAGTCTTTTCTCACATATGCCTGAAGCAGCCCTGTTCGATCAGAGAATCTGATAAAGGATGATTTACCAAACTTGTTAATAGCCATCATTCTGCCCGCTGCAACAAAGACAGGGTCATGTTCATTAAAAGCTTCAGGAAATTCCTCGATCTTTTGTTTAATGTCAGCTATTGAATGGGAAACCCTGAAATCATTTGGATAAAGATTTACACCCTGTGCCTTTAAATCTTCAATTTTTTGCTGCCGCTGCTCAATTACAGTTGTTGCTTTTTTCATATTTCAGCTAAACCTTAATTTGTGTCCCTGGAAAACTGTAAATCTTTTTTAAATTATTCAAATTTAAGGGAACTTGAAATTTTAACTACTGGAATATATTTAACATTTTGCGGATTAAAACTTGAACTCAACGCAAATATAGATAAAAAAGATAGTTTTCGTCAGGGTGCTATAAATTGTCAGATAATTATCCGATTTTAAAAATTACCACAAGGATAGAGAGGAGATTCTAAATACCGTATATCTTCCACAATAACGGAATGAAATTATTTGCGTGACGGTCTATAGACCTTAAAATATTTGATTCCACACGGATAGAGGAGAAAACCCCATGGAGGCTATGGTACGTCGACAGGCTGTTACGGAATGAAGATTTCTTCAAGTTCAAGGCGAAAAATCAATTTAACCGCAGACATACCCGTTGTATTTCGAGGATTAAATTTATTTTTTGACGCAGAAATTGGATAAATTGCGTTTCGTAACAGCCTGTCG
>DAOWMW010000022.1 GCA_030642865.1 Desulfobacteraceae bacterium | reverse complement strand
GCCTGCCTGACAAGGCGCGAAAGCGTAGGAATATCAAGATATTTATACGTTTTCGTAACGCAGTCAGGCAGGATGGATCGACGCTTAAAATGTTAAGTTATTTTTGAGCGAGCCCTTAGATTCTAATGAGCAAACCAGAGGTATTTATAACTTTATGAAGATGGCATCATTTGTAACTCTTTATTTTTATATACGGTTTTTATCTGCCTGATATAAATTTCGCCATAGCTCAGTTTTGACATTTATGGACGGTGTTATGACCAACCTCTTTTTATTATGCTCACAGCGAGCCCTTAGCAGTCAGACTTAAATATTATGACGCTTTTTTTGATGCGGAGATGAGAATTTATGAATTTTATTGATGGTATTTTGGGATTTTTTTCAAGCGACCTTGCTATTGATCTTGGTACTGCTAATACTCTTTTGTATGTTAAGGGGAAGGGTATTGTCTTAAGTGAGCCTTCTGTGGTAGCTGTCCGTGTGGATAACAGAACCAAAAATCGTATTATTTCAGTGGGGGATGATGCTAAAAAAATGCTAGGTAAAACCCCTGGTAACATAATCGCAATACGACCAATGCGGGATGGCGTTATCGCCGATTTTGAAGTAACTGAGGTTATGCTCAGGCATTTTATCCATAAGGTTCATAACGGGCGGTCCTTTGTACGTCCGAGAATAGTTATAGCGGTTCCGTCGGGAATTACCCAGGTGGAAAAACGTGCTGTCAGGGAATCTGCAGAATCTGCAGGTGCAAGGGAAGTGTTTTTGATAGAAGAACCCATGGCTGCAGCGATAGGAGCAGGGCTTCCCATTACTGAACCCACGTGTAATATGATTGTTGATATAGGGGGAGGCACAACCGAAGTGGCTGTAATTTCACTGGCTGGTATTGTTTTTAGCAAGTCCATCAGAGTGGCAGGTGACAAAATGGATGATTCCATTGCCCAGCATATTAAAAGGAAATACAATCTTTTGATTGGAGAAAGGAGTGCTGAGATAATTAAACAGACAATAGGGAGTGCTTACCCTGACCCTGATAATGTGGAAACCATAGATGTCAAGGGGAGAGATCTTGCCTCTGGAATACCTAAAATTTTATCCATCGATTCAGAGGAAATACGTCTTGCAATTTCCGAGCAGATAGATGCAATAATAGAAATCGTAAAGCTTGCTTTGGAGCAGACACCGCCAGAGCTTGCAGCCGACATTGTGGACAGGGGTATTGTTCTCACAGGGGGAGGGAGTTTGCTGAAAAATCTGGATGTGCTTATCAGGGAAGAGACCAACCTTCCTGTGACAGTTACTGATGATCCATTGTCAACAGTGGCACTTGGTTCAGGAGCTGCCCTTGATGATATTGAAATGCTAAAACAGGTTATGATTATATAGCTTCATGTTTTCAAAAAGAATGGTATTGATAATTGGAATGATCATTTTTATTACTGCAAATATTATTGCTCTTTCCGTGCTAAGCCGCCGCTCTTCGTCGATTGCTATCAGCAGGTTTGCAATTTATATTATTGCTCCTTTTCAAGAGGGATCCACCGATTTAATCCTCTTTGCTAAAGATTTGTGGTATCAATATTTTTATCTTGTTTCTGTTGCCGAAGAAAATAAAAAATTTAAAACTCAGTTGGCCCATGCCTTTAAAAAAAATAATAGATGTAATGAATTAGAACTTTCAAATGACAGGTTTCGCAAATTACTTAATTTCAGACAGACCATTGTCGGCCAGGTTGTTGCAGCCGAAGTTATTGGCAGCGATCCCACTGTATGGATTAAAACCATAATAATTGACAAGGGATCAAAAGATGGTGTTGAAAAACTCTTGCCTGTTGTTGCTCCCGAGGGGATTGTTGGACAGATAACAGAGGTCTCTTTCAACGCTTCAAAGGTGTTGTTGATTATTGATCAGAATAGTGCGGTGGATGGCCTTATCCAAAGGACAAGGGCACGGGGTATTGTAAAAGGCAAGTCTTATGGGGAGTGCCTTTTTAAATATGTTTTACGCAAGCATGATGTTAATGTGAATGATGTGGTGGTTTCCACAGGGCTTGATGGCGTTTTCCCCAAGGGATTAAGTATTGGGTATGTCTCAGGAATTGTTAAGCGCGTCTCCGGGATTTTTCAGGAGATGACAGTTACACCTTATGTTGATTTTGAAAGACTTGAAGAAGTTTTGGTGCTTTTGGAGCCTCAGGTGCAGGAAACGCCTCCTGGTAATAAAATCAAAAAGTAATTATTCAGCTAATTGCGCCGGGCTTGTGGTCGTCTTCAAGGCGCATCAAGGGCTGCATACTCGGAGTCTGTGGCCATTTATGTAACACGGAAGACGGGCACAAAAACAAGTAATTCTGGGTAATTTATAAAATTCACGATCCTAAGGTACCTGTTCAGCCAATATCTACGACAACAAGTATCATCTGAGTAGTTACTTTTAAACAAACTATTTGGTTAACTTAAATAGTCATGCCTTGCTATTGATCCTCATTGCTCACCTGAAAAACGCAAGTCGTAACCCTCCGAAGTATACCTGACAGTCTATAGCTGGCGGAGTACAATAATTTTCCAATTAATGAGAAATAATACATTATTTATGAATTTTTTGTTATATAATTATTATTTCTAAACTTTAGCATTATAGATAGCTGGTTGATATTACAATATTTTATATATCAATGTTCTGTTTGGCATTTTTATTGCAGTACTTTATTCTATTTTATTATTTTTTTATGATAATTTGAAAAAAATTCAGTGGAGCAAATTTAATGCACAAAAAATTATTGTTAGATTTTTTTTTAGTAAAACAGAATAGTTGGATATTTATTTTTGCAATATTTATTTTTTTATTTTTTGCATGGGCAAATAATTATACCAACAAAATAATACCTGTTAAAAATTCTTCAGCAGAATCTCTCGTATCTGTTGATAATACACTTTCAGATAAAATAATTTCCATTGAAAAGGCAGAATTAGAACCTGGTTCATCTAATTTTATAGTCTTTTCAAGAATATCTGTAAACCAACTATTTGTTTCTTCCAAAAATAATATCAAGGTAAACAAAACACCTCCGAATACGCTATTCGATCCCATCATTTTTCAGGCAGCTAAACAACATCAGGTTGATCCTGCTCTTATAAAGGCTATTATTATGGTAGAGTCCGGATACAATCCTGATGCGCTTTCGGAAAAAGGGGCGCAGGGTCTCATGCAGTTAATGCCGAATACAGCCAAGTGGCTGGGCGTTAAAGATAGCTTCAACCCTGAATATAACATTAACGGTGGTGTAAAATACTTTAAGTATCTCCTTATTCAATTTGATGGAAATATTGAGCTGGCCCTTGCTGCATATAACGCCGGGAGCAAAAGGGTCAGGCAGTACAATGGTGTCCCCCCGTTTACAGCCACACGTTACTATATAATAAAAGTTTTTGAATATTATGAATATTATAGAGGTAAAGCTTAGGACTCGATCGAAAATAACTTAACATTTTAAGCGCCGATCCATCCTGCCTGACTGCGTTACGAAAACGTATAAATATCTTGATATTCCTGCGTTTTCACGCCTTGTCAGGCAGGCGCCTCAACACTTAAAATTGCCAATTTATTTTCGATCGAATCCTTAGGATTGGGGATGAAATAAATTCACGATCCTTAAATATTCAGCTTATCTCTGAACAAGGCGGATATGGTCAGGCGGATATGAAATCCGCCCTGCTATTTATATCTCTTATGATAAAGCTTCACCTGATGAACAAAAGCCTCTATGCGTGTCAGCATATTTGTTCCCATCTGGGCGTCAAAAACAAGATTTATCAAAGGAAAATTTTTATACTGGCGCAAAGCATTTTTTAAAATCGGGATGGATATATTACCCAGCATACAGTTTAAAACATATATATTACACAGGCCGGAAACACCTGATGAAGCAAAACCTCTGGCTCTGGCCGTGAATGTGGAAAGAATGGTATCTATATCAAAATGGATATAGGGCTCAGCTTCCGAGAAGATGGTTTCCATGTCAAGCATTCCAAAGGGACGGAATCTGCTGTCTATCGATTTTTCTGCACGTTGTACACAAAAATCGATCCAGAATTTTCTCAGGAAATAATAAAAAGCAGCACCGATCTCCCCCTTTTTAAAACGATCTTTATGGTAATAATATGTGGAATAAAGAGCAAGATTATTAGTTATGGTGAGCCCGTGGATTTTTACCTCAATTCCAAGTTTTTCAAGTGTTCTGACAAAATCCTGATTCGCCCAGCGATTTAAAACAGTATAGAATTCCCCCACAATCCCAATAACAGGCCGGGGGACTGACATGTCAACATCTACTTTTTCCAAAGCTCTAACAGCTTTTTTTAATGCTGAATGAATCTTATGGTCAACAATGGAAAAAAGTCCCCGGCAATGCACCATGGCTTCTGAGATTCCTTCAATTCCTGATTCATAAACCCGGTCTGTCTCCCCATTTTTTTTTTCATAGGGCCGCACATGGAGCCGAAGCCTGTCTAAAACCTCTGCCGCTATAAGTCCCTGCCATAGCTGAACTGTAAAACCAAGGCCAAAAAGGCCGGTCAATTCCTCAAAACGAGTTGAGCAAAGAGGGGCAATCACAGGAACTTCAGGGATACCCATCTGTTTAAGGAGGGCAGCATGGCCAAGTGAGTATTGTGAAAACCTGCATGCTCCGTCATAGTTCAACATGAAAAAAGCAGCATGTTCAGGATCAAATCCCGGTTCATGTGTCATTTTTACAAAGTCCCCGCATGTGACTATAAAGGGGTGGCATTCCCTGCCGGAGGTCACCTGGCGTCCAAGATACTCGGTTTCTTCATCCGGTTTGGGAAGAATGGAAAAATCGAATCCCGCAGATTCAAAAGCAGCTTTAAATATTGAGCTAAAGGCTGAGGAGACATAGGGAACATAAAGAGTTCTGTTTTGGAGTCTTTTTACAATGTCCGGCTCAGGCTTCCAGATATTAAGGCGGGGCCCCTTTGATTTTATTACAAGATTTAAAGGTGTCTGGGGTTCATAAGTTTTAATTTCCGTATCAAGGGTATCAAGAAAAGCTTCTATACGTGTAACAAGCCCTGCATCACCTGTATGCTCATCAACTTCAAGTATAAGGTATGGTTTTTTGTCCTGGAGAATATCCTCCATATATTTAATAAAAAAAGAATCAGGACCGCACCCAAAATTTGTAAGGAGAACAGGAAAAACCCGTTTATCATTTCTTAGCCAGAAGAGTACCTTTAAAAGATCACGGGTATTTTGCCAGACCACATTCTCATAATGTTCAGGAAGAATTATTTCATCTGTGGGTAGCATATCAAAAGGTATTACAAGTTCCCCTTCCCTCCTTAACTTACCTGCAAGATGAAGATTCAAGCCAGGATCAAAAATATTATGTGATTTTCCAAGAAGGACAAGGCACCTGTCCCCGGGCTCCAGGGCTTCGAGAATCTCCTTTCCCCGGCTGCGCCTCCATTTATCAAAATTATTCTGGGAATTTCTGGCTTTATCAAGAGCCTTTTTTATTTTTCGGGAAACATGCCCCAGGGATTTGCCCAGAGCCATCAGGGTTTTATCGAGATCTTTTACCGAATCACTCCAGCATATCACAGGTGCCAGGATTTTAGCATCTTCTCCCATGGCAGCACTCGCCATATAGGGCAAAGCCTGAATATAAGGACAATTATAACTCCTGTGGAGGTCATTCTGATTTTTATGGTGATCAATTTCACAAGGAAGAAATATCTGGTTAGCCCCTCTGGATACAAGATCCCCAAGATGCCCATAGATTGTTTTCACCGGAAAACATGTTTCTGACTGAACCTTTAAAAACCCCTTTTGGATAAGTGAGTTATTCGTCTTTTCCGAAAGTATTACATGGTACCCGAGAGTCTTGAAATAAGATTCCCAAAAAGGGAAATAATCGAAAAAACTGAAACTGCGGGGGATACCCATGACCGGTTTTTCGAATTTTGGCAAAACATCCATTTTAAAGCCCATAACAAGATGTTCTTCCCGCTCCTTAAAAAGGTCAGGCAGATGCGCATAATCCCGGGAATCGGCAACCTTTTCATATCTGCCGCAAAGACTTCCATAATATGAAGATAAATGTCCGTTTATGTAAATTTGATGAATACTGCAAAGGTTGGGACATTTTTGGCATTCAAATTTTTTCACTTCATAGGGACGTTTATTTAAACCAAATCCTGCAAACCTGCTCTGCAAAGGTGGTGAAGCCATGGATGCCAGAGCCGCTCCCATGGCACCTGTGACATTATGATGCCTGGAAATAATCAATTCTTTTTTTAAAATGCTTTCAAAAGCAGCAACAACGCTCTGATTTGCTGCCACACCTCCCTGGAAAAAAATTTTCTCACCAATCTTTTTATTTCCCACTATCTTTTCAAGATAATTGAATGCAATGGCATATGAAAGTCCCGCTGTGAGATCTTCGGGTTTTTTGCCATTCTGCTGGTGATGAATAAGATCAGATTCCATAAAAACCGTACACCGGGCACCGAGATTTACAGGGGCATCAGAGGAAAAAGCGAGTCTGCTGAAATCCTTTTTAATATCCACCTTAAGACGGGAGCCCTGTTCCTCCAGAAAAGAGCCTGTCCCTGCCGCGCAAACATTGTTCATTTCAAAATCTGTTACACGGCCATTTTTGCATTTAATATACTTTGAATCCTGCCCCCCTATCTCAATTATGGTATCAACTTCCGAATCAATATGAACAGCGGCCCTGGCCTGGGCTGAGATCTCATTTATCACCATATCTGCACCCACAAAATCTCCGATAAAATAACGGCCGCTTCCTGTTATTCCCACACCACAGATTTTAATATTCTCCCCTACCCTGCCGGCTATATCCTCCAGTCCTGCCTGGAGAGCAGCAACAGGTTCCCCTCGGGTCTGCCTGTAAATTTTTACGACAAGTTTACCCTGTTTATCCATGAGAACAATATTGGTACTTGCAGCGCCAACATCAATTCCCATAAACAATTCATTACAATCTTTGTTTATTACTCCAAAATACTGTTCCTGGGTATCAGGAGGGGATGACCTGGGTATTAAGGGTTTTAAATGAACTTCAGAAGATCGAAACCCTGCAGAAGAAATAGCCTTTTTTATACTTCCTGTGAGTAAAATTTTTTGCGCAGATGAGCCGGATTGATTTTCCCTTGCCATAATTGCTGTGCCAAAAGCACCCATAACAAGAAAATGTTCGGGAATAATAAGACTGCCAAAGCCGTTTGCCGGAAGATTTTTAAAAGCCTTTACCACCGCCTGATTGGCAGCAACTCCCCCCTGAAACATAATAGGGGGTTTAAATATTTTTCCTTTCCCAAGGCTTGCCATGAAATTTCTGGCAAGGGCATGGCACAGACCCGCCAGTATATCCGGTTTGGGAGTCCCCTCCTGCAAAAGATGCACCATATCACTTTTTGCAAAGACACTGCATCTTCCTGAAATACTGGCTGGCTTTTTTGAAGAAAGAGCAGTAGAGGCAAATTCATCAATGGTCATTCCCAAACAATGGGCCTGCAAATCAAGAAAAGAACCTGTCCCCGCAGCGCAAACCTCATTTAAAACATGATCCACAATCACAGGTTCTCCGGTTTCAGGATCCTGATCAATCAATATCAGTTTGGAATCCTGCCCTCCGATTTCTATTATCGTCCGAACTTCAGGATGGAAAAAACAGGCAGCCCTGGCCTGGGCAATAATCTCGTTAATATCAGGGATATCAAGAATTTTTCCGGCAAGCTTTCTGCCGCTTCCTGTGACTGCTATACCTTCAAAAAAATTAAAATCATCACTCAATTCATTCAGGGACTCGAGTAAAATCTGTAAAGGTCTCCCCTGGGTACGTTTGTATATGGAAACCCTGATCTTTTCTGAATCATCTATAATAACCAGGTTCAAGCTCACGGAACCTATATCAATTCCCAGGTAAAATTTTGATTTTTTCATAATTCGTAATCGTTCAAGTCTATATCAGTAGTCTCCTGCCAGAAAATTTTTAAAATAATACAAAAAGTTTAATTATTTTCAGTACAGACCTCGTGCTTTTTTTAATATTATTTGGACACTATATATAATCACTTGAAAATATATATAATCAGGGATATAGTGTAAAGCACTAGAAAAATTGAACACTATTAATTTTTATGACATGTAATTATTTCAAATAGTTAGAGATATCTTTTACGTAAAAAATAAAAAAAGAGTCAAATTCAGGTTCCGAGGTCTGTATTTTGAAATACTTTTAATATTGACTGGAGGGCTGTACTGCTCGGCTGGTTTATAAAATATCCTTTGTCTGATGATAATGCAATATCTGTGAAGCTGTTTTCCTCAATATTAATGTCAATAATTGTCCCTCCATTATTTTGAACCGTTCTTGCCACCTGGTTGGGGAGGTTGGTGGTCCCGGATGTTCCCACAATCAATAACAGTCCGGTGTTTTCTGCTGCTTTGAGGGAGCTGTTGAATCTATAGTATTTTTCATTATAAGATTCATCAAACCATAATACGTGGGGACGGGTAATTTTTCCACATACAGGGCATTTTATAAGTTCTTTTTCTTTTTCCGTGAGATCTTCACCTTTTTCTTTTCCTGGTAAATTGTCAGGAAGTGGATAAATTTCAGAACGGCATTCGTCAATGCAGCGCATATAAAAAATGTTTCCATGTATCTGATATGTGTTTTCCATGGTATTGCCCGCTCTAAGGTGGAGACCGTCAACATTTTGAGTTATTAATTTAAAACGGTTTTTGAAAAGTTTTTCCATTTGAACAAGAGTAAGGTGTCCTGGGTTGGGCCCGGCATTACGGCATATTTTCATCCTGTATAAATACCATTTCCAAACCTCAACGGGCTTTTCCAGGAACATTCTATATGTTGCCATCTCCTGGGGATGATACTTCTTTGAGCCTATTGTCCAAAACCCCTCAGGTCCTCGAAATGTTGGGATTCCGCTTTCAGCAGAAATTCCTGCACCCGTTAAAACGCTTAAAAGTTTCGATTCTTTCATGAATTTTCGCAAAGAATTTTCCATGTCTGGAGCCATTTTTTGCACCTGTTTGGTAAAATGTATTAAAAAATCAGGTATCCTTTGATTTTTTTTTATTTTTTGGCAATAATGATCATATTTTTAGTCGAAAGATAGAGATAATTTTAACTAAAAAATATATTTTTGTCTAATTTATTTTTAATAAGCATATAAACATAAATATTTATAACTTCTGCAGATGAGATTTACCATGAAGCTTTATCTCAAATAATTTATGCGAATACTTAATTTTATAACATTTATGTTCTTATGCTTAGGATCGTGAATTTTATTAATTACCCAGAATTACTTGTTCTTGTGCCCGTCTTCCGTGTTGCATCAATGGCCAAAATTGCGTAGGGGCATCCTCCCTGTGGGTGCCCAAAATGCTTCGAGTATGCAACCATTGATGCGCCTTGAAGATGACCACAAGCCCGGCGCAATTATGGGTATTTTTTATTTCATCCCCAATCCTTACACTCCCAGAGGATAACCAATGACTTCAGGAGATCAAAACTCCCAGCTTATGTCAAACATCAACGTAACACCTTTTGTTGATGTTATGCTTGTTTTATTAATCATTTTTATGGTCACAGCTCCCATGATGACACAGGGCATAGATATTTCCCTGCCGGAGGCCGAGACAACATCTTTACCCCTGGATGAAGACAGCCTCATTATATCAATAAATAATAAAAAACAGATATATATAAATGATTTTTTGGTGGGTTTCGATTATTTGCATGAAAAACTCATAAAAATTCTCAAAGGCCGGAATACCAAAGACGTCTATTTAAAGGCAGACAAAAACATAGCATATGGGATGGTAGTCTCGGTTATGGCCGAAATAAAAAGAGCGGGTATTGACAAATTAGGAATGGTTACTTTCCCCATTGATTCTGATAAAAACAAATTATAAGTAGGGGCAATCCCTCGTGGTTGCCCTGGATATTGCACAGGTTGCCCTGGAAAGAGCTGCAATTGTGTTTTTTAAAAATAGAGACCTGTATCCAGTCGCACGTCTATTACAGGCTTCATAATAGAAAGGTCTCATTCTGTTTGTTTTTTTAATTAAACCCCTTATTCTTTCAATAAATTCACTCAATAGAACTTAAAATAAAGGGTTCATAGCGGATTAGTGTGAAATCTTCAATTATCCAAATTTTTACGAGTATCGCTGCAAAACAGGTTCTCTCTATAACCCAAAGTAAATACTGAGTAATTACGTTTGCATAAAAAATTTAAAAATAACACAGCATGGAGAACCCGGACTAATCACCACACTATTTCGAGATGAACCAAATAAAGTTGTACAAAACCATACAACTCAGTAAGAAAACTTATGACTCACGAGTTTAATATG
>DAOWMW010000263.1 GCA_030642865.1 Desulfobacteraceae bacterium | reverse complement strand
TATTCTTTAAATCTCGTTTTTACACAGTAGTGTCTGGTTAGAAAATTGCAAGAAGCAAAATACAGAAAATTTAATTGTTTTTTCCGCTATTAAAGAATAAATTTCTTGAATTTCTAAGTTTGCTTCGCCAAAATTGCGAAACTCGCTCGTACCTCGCTCAAACAATCGCAATTTTTTGGCTACGCTGCACTAAGAAATTCTACGAAATTTATTCAATACGCTACAAAAACAAGTAACCTTCCCTCCTGCAAGATTCTAACCGGACATTACTGGTTTTTTACAACAGATCAGCTTATAATCTGTGCATACGCACTGTGGTTATGTATAGATTCAAAATTTTCAGCGCTAACGGAAAACCAGGTAATATTATCGTCCTGGTTCAGTTTTACAGCTATATCCCGGACTATATCTTCAACAAATTTGGGATTTGTATATCCTTTTTCTGTAACATGTTTTTCGTCAACACGTTTTAATACTGAAAAGACATCGCATGAGGCCGAGGTTTCCACAAGATAAATCATATCTTCAAGCCAGATAAATTTTTTAAATCTTGTTTTGAGCAGAACGCTTCCTCTCTGATTATGGGCTCCTTCTTTGCTTATCTCCTTTGAACAGGGGCAGACCGAGGATATGGGGACATTGACTTCCAGGACAAGATCCACATCTCCATTGGAATAGGATGCCCCGATAAATGTGCATGTATAGTCCATCAAGCCTGGGATGCCGCTTACAGGAGCCTTTTTCTCGATAAAATATGGGAAAGTAACTTCAATATGTGCAGAAGCTGCGTCTAAATATTCTTTCATCTGTGCAAGTATAACCGAAATTTTTTTTAGTGAAACTTCAGGACTGAGTAACTGAAGCATTTCCACAAATCTGCTCATATGTGTGCCCTTGTACTCACCGGGCAAATCAACATACATGTTTATTACAGCAACGGTATTTTGCAAACCATTGCTTCTGTCCAAAACGGTTATGGGGTATTTCAAATTTTTTATACCCACTTTGTCAATTGGTATGTTCCTGCTGTCTGGCTGACTTTGTATATCGATCATTTTATTTTATGCTTACTTCTAAAAAAATATGAACTAAAAACAGAAAACCTGGAATAAGACCGGACCAGGATGATTCACTGAAGAAATGGTCTTTAATTTTGAAAATTCATAACAAATATTCTGTGTTAACATTACCCATGGCTCTGAAAATATTTCCTTTAATTTTGCTATTACTCCTGTAAAGCTGCTCCAGCAGGAGCCTTACGCTATGCCGTTTGGAATTTATTGCGCTTGGGCAGCTATTTGGGTATACAGGAAAATTCATTTTTTTGGCAAAACGTCTGATTACATCTTTTGGAACAAAGGAAAGGGGCCTTATTATTCGAAACTTACCCTGGAAAAAAGGCTGAACCGGCACCATGGTTCTAATCACACCTGAATAAAAAATGTTCAAAAAAAATGTTTCTATAATGTCATCTTTATTATGCCCCAGGGCGATCTTTGTGCATCCCAGGTCTTCAGCGATTTCAAAAATACGTTTTTTGCGCAATCTGGAGCATAAAAAGCAGGGATTTTGCCTGTTTTTGGAACTGTGGGCAACATGGCCATTATCTGTATACTCCACGATTATTTTATGCCTGGTTTTATTGGAAGAACGTTCAAGGAATCTGGAAAATTTTCCGTCAAATCCCGGATCAATGTGGACAATGAAGAGTTGATAGTTTACAGGTATCCTTGCCAGACGTTCACGCAAAACCCAAAAAAGCGTCATGCTGTCCATCCCCCCTGAAAGCCCCACCAGTATCTTGTCACCATCGGATATCATATCATAGTGCGAAACAGCCTTCCCCACATTCCGTTTTAAAATCCTGCAGGCATTTTTATTCATCCGTTTTTTTTGTTTTTTGTTTTTTGGCGGGATGAACAATGGTCAGTTTACCTGCTGCAACCTCCCGCATCGCCACAACCACATCTTCGTTTTTGGGTGCATGTACAAGATATTCTGACCCTTCCCGAAGCTGTCGTACACGTTTTGCAACCATGTTAACCATCATAAAACGATTCGGCACCCTTTTTAAACAATCTTCTATGGTAATTCTCGCCATCTGAAATCTCCTAAAATTGCTAATTTATTCTTGTGCGAATCTTTATTAGCGTATTTCTATTAACTCATAATTTTTTTTCCCGCCAGGAGCATCAAAAATTATATCGTCACCAGGCTTTTTCCCTAAAATTGCCCTGCCAATGGGAGAAAAAATTGAAATACGCTTTTTCCCCACATCTGATTCTTCAGGCCCAACCAGTTGATACTCTGTTTCCTCACCAGTATCAATATTTTCTAAAAGTACAGTGCTGGCGAAAATAGCTTTATCTTTGGGCAGAGTTCCCGGATCAATTATATCGGCACTACCAAGTTTGTACTCCAATTCTCCTATTCGACACTCTAAAAAACCCTGCCTATCTTTTGCAGCCTCAAATTCAGCATTTTCAGAAAGATCCCCATGGGCTCTTGCCTCTTCAATGGCCTTGATATTTGCAGGCCTTTCAAATTTTTTAAGACGCTGAAGTTCCTTTTGCAGCTTCTCATAACCATGCCGTGTTATAGGTGTTCGTTCCAACGTAATACTCCATTATAATTTTGTTAAAGGTAGAATATCCAGTCGTTTAGGATTGGGGATGAAATAAATTCACGATCCTTAGGGCTCGCGCAAAAATAACTTAACATTTTAAGCGCCGATGCATCCCGCCTGACTGCGTTACAAAAGTGCAGGAATATCTTGATATTACTGCACTT
>DAOWMW010000199.1 GCA_030642865.1 Desulfobacteraceae bacterium | reverse complement strand
CCATCTTCTGTGTTGCATCAATGGCCAAAATTGCGTAGGGGCATCCCCCTGTGGGTGCCCAAAATTGCGTAGGGGCATCCCTTGTGGGTGCCCAGATGCGCCTTGAAGACGACCACAAACCCGGCGCAATTATGGGTAATTTTTATTTCATCCCCAGCTTTGACATTTGATGGCCGATGTTTCTGACCAACCCGTCAATTGTCATAATTTTCAGGAAAAAATTCACGTTCTATGAGTTCTATTAATATGTGGATTACCTTTATATGTAACTCTTGAACTCTGTCAGCATGGGAACCTGCTAAAGTACAAATATCCACCGTTGATATTTTCCCTAACTGGGAGCCGGTTCTCCCTGTTAAACTGATAACGTTTATACCATGCTCTTGGGCATATTTCGCTGCCTGTATAACATTTTCACTTTCTCCGCTGGTGCTGATTGCCAGAAGGGAATCTCCTTTTTTAGCTTTTGCTTCCAGGTATCGTGAAAATATATACTCATACCCAAAATCGTTTGCAACACATGAAATGTGCCCTGGATCGCTGATTGCTGCGGCATCAAGGCCAGCCCTGTTTTTTCTGTACTTTCCTGTAAGTTCCTCTGCAAAATGAATTGCATCACTCATGGACCCGCCATTGCCGCAACTGTATATGGTATTTTTGTTTTTTAGAGTGGTAATGGCAATTTCTGCTCCCTTCTGGATTGCTGCGATATTTTCACCATCTTTTATAAAAGAAATTAGAGAATCTTTTGCCTCATTCAAGGAAGCAATTATATACTTTTTCATTATTTTTCCCTGACTTGATGAACATCTGTTTCCTGAATTATCTGTTTTTTTCAAAGCTCTCGTTTTTTATTATTTACAAGTTTTTTTCGTTTTAACACCAGGCGGAACATACCATTTTCAAAATAAAAATCCGGCTCTGATTTACCGGCATTTATTGTCTCTGAAATAATTTTAAGGGTGCCGCCACCCCAGTTTTCAAACAGCCCAAGCAGATAAAATGTTTTTGCGATCAATTTATTGCCGGGCCTGGATGGATGAAGCTGCTTTAACAATTCAGTTGTAATAGAGGGACCAAAGAGCTGAGCAGGGTTAATAAATGAAATCGCAAATGGCCTGATTTCAAGAGTTGTTTTTATATTCTGTCTGTAATCTCGATGAACTATCATATTAACGATAGCTTCTCTTAACACGCTTACAGGAAATTCCCAGTTTTCTTCCCGCCGGATATTTTTTTTAACGCTCCTTTTTTCGATGGCTCCCAGCAGGAAAGCAAGGACGGAGTGAAAGTTTTGCACAATGTTCTGATTATATTCTTTTTCATTATAAATATCGTCATAACCTGCATCTTCTGCAAACCAGCCGCATTTAATTTCATAATGGTTAAGAAAAAATTTTGCCGGTTTTTTGCCAAAAAGAAGCAAGGCTGCATTTGTAATCCCTTGATCTGTCAGGAGGTCAAGCTTTTGAAGCACCATATTTACAGGGAGTAATAAATTTTCATTAAGATTACGAACGGAATTGGCAATTTCCAAAAATTCATATACAGAATCCGAATCAATATCATTTAGCGAGGCATCAGGTTGAACCTGATAATCAAAACCATAACCGTTAAATCTTTTTTGCAGCATATATTCATATTGTTCACGATCAAGTCTCTGATTTGTTGAACCAGAGCGCAGGTATGCTCTGCCATATGCAAGGTGCGGTTTTAACGGACTCTCCTCAATTATAACGAGAATGCATGTTTTTTCTTCAAGTTTAATTTTTTCAACACTAGGATATAATTTCGGGTCGGTGTTCAATTTAACAGCATTGGCAATGTTTCTAATGGTATCATCTGCAACCTGCTGACCTATAATTTTTCCGTTATCATTGATTCCAAATATCAGATACCCGCCTCTGTGATTTGCAAAAGCGCAGACAGATTCAATTCCTTCTCTTATAAGGGAGGTAGATTTTTTAAATTCAATGGTCTCTGATTCACCACTGGTAATTAAATCTAAAATTTTATCTTCTATTCTATACATATTTTAAGTTTTCTAAAATTTCTCGTTTCCATTTTTTTTAGGCTAACAGCTAACTGCTAATGGCTAACCGCACAGGTTTATTATTTATGCGACGGTCCATGGAAATATTTTTCACCATCAGTTTACTGTTTTTTCCCATTCAAAGGAGCTGATATTCTGTTCTTTTTTGTTAAAGGTTATTCCCACAAGGTAAACTGTTTTTTCTTTATCTCTATATTTTTCACTGTATCCCCTTGATTTTATCTGTTCAAGGGGGCTGGTCCTGCTGTTTTCTTCTGATACTTTAAATTCAATTATATAAATTTTGTTATCAAGTTTCAGGGTTAAATCTATTCGCCCCTTATTTGTGACATCCTCGGCAATCAGTTCAATACCCAGGGCAGCAAAATAACTGTAAATAACCGATGCATAATATCCCTCATATTCATATATTCTGTTTTTGGAAAAATTATTATACGGGATAGAGGCAAACAAAAGTTTAAGAGAATTGTGCAGCCTTTCAAGGTCGCCCGATTCAAGGGAATAATAGAGGGCATCCTGGTGTTTTGATTTACCCGCCGGGTCGGATATTAAATAGTCGAGTATATAATCGTTAAGGGAGTATTGCACCTCTATGTTCGGATATTTTAGTTCGTATTTTAACCTGGGGCCAATCCGTTTTTGCTTTTTTATAGTTAAATATCCGGTTTGAAAAAGAAGTGTTTCAATGTTTATGTAATCTACATCAAAACTTCCAAGAAGACTCTCTGTTACATCTACTTTTTCAAGATCAGGTATGAAATAATTATTTTGCTTAAAAAGTTTTATTAAAAAAGCAGGGCTCCCTGTTTCAAACCAGTAATTTCTGAATTCACAATTTTTAGAAAAAAAGAGAAGAATATCAAAGGGATTATATACAGATTCTCCAAGCCAGTTATAACCATTATACCAGGTTTTTATTTCATCTAAATCAATACCTGCCAGTCTGTCATTAAATTCTTTTTCAAGATCATTTTGAGTATAACCGCAGATGGTTGAATATTTTTTATCCAGAGTTATATCCTCAAGATTGTTAAGCCCGCTAAAGAGACTGACCTTTGAAAATTTTGAAACCCCTGTTATAAAAACAAATTTAATGTATGCATCTGAATCTTTAATTACAGAATAAAAATTTTTCAGCGTCTCCCTCATCACGACGGCTGTATCAGGGTCTGTTATATTATCAAGGATCGGTTTGTCATATTCATCTATCAGGATTACTACTTTCTGATTAGACCCATAATAGAGCTTTTCTATTATTTCTTTAAAATTTTCATTATGATTTATATCAGACAGGGTAAAATTAAATTTCCTTTTCCATCTTAAAATCATTGCCTCAAAAGTTTGATTAAGCTCTGTTTGAGTGTGGAATACACCTGCGCCAAGGCTTACCTTTATTACAGGATATCTCTCTTCCCAGTCCCAGTTATTTTCAAGATATAATCCTTTAAAAAGTTTTTTTTCCCCTTTGAATGCGGATTTTAAAGTGTCAAGAAAAAGACTTTTTCCAAATCTTCGAGGCCGTGACAAAAAGTAGTATTCGCCATTATCCACAAGTTTTTTTATAATAGGAGTTTTATCAATATAGTAATAGTTACCCTCCCTTATTTTTTCAAAGGTCTGTATTCCTATTGGAAGTTTTTTCATGTAATTTTGGAAGTTTTTGATATAATTATACTGAT
>DAOWMW010000124.1 GCA_030642865.1 Desulfobacteraceae bacterium | reverse complement strand
TATTTTGTCCAAAAGCTCATCATATTTCTTGAAAAAAATAAAAAATTATTTTATTTATTATAACATTAGAATAGTATTATAATATTATATATGATAACAAACTTATAAATTATGTGTCAACCATAATCACCACAGGAAAACGACCGCCTGAACAATAAAATGTAAAATTTTAGGGCCTGGTTCCATAGACCTTAAAATAATTATTTTGGAAGGCCAGAGGGAGAAAGCGTATAATACCCCAACGACTGATAACTCACCCAAAATCTTTATATGATGCTCTATAATAGACTAAGGATCGTGAATTTTATTAATTACCCAGAATTACTTGTTCTTGTGCCCGTCTTCCGTGTTGCATTAATGGCCACAGACTTCGAGTATGCAACCGTTGATGCGCCTTGAAGACGACCACAAGCCAGGCGCAATTACGGGTAATTTATTTCAGCCTGATAACATCTAATAGCCGATCTCCAAATTTTTTATCCTGTAAACCCAAAAAAAAAGGAATACATATGAAAATTATTGATCTTCAAACACAGATGACGACCAAAAAAGGAGCCATGTTTTCGTTGGAAATGAAAGACTTTTTTGAAACTGCATTTAAAGCAAAGATTCCATATTATCAAACCGAGGATGAAATGATGGATCTTTTTCGCAGGGCAGGAATAAAGGCTGTTTTCTGCGTTCCGAACCCGGAAAGTTTTGATGAAATGAAAAAACTTGGGGATTACATGGGAAAACTTAAAAGGGATTATCCCGATGTGGTCTGTGGAAGCTGGGCTCCTTATAACCATGAACTGGATCTTGAGAATTACGTGGTTGAGCTGGAAAAATATATTGACAATGCAGGATCCTTTGGATTTTTTTATTATGGAGCAGCCACAGGTGTCCCGGCTAATGATGAAAGATTTTTCCCGATTTATGAGCTTTGCAGCAAAAAAAAAGTTCCCATTAAAATCAGCGTGGGGCATACAGCCATGGGGGCTGGGACCCCTGGAGGAATGGGAGTACGCCTTGGTACAGAAAGACCGATTCCGGTTATTGATGATGTGGCTGCCCAATTTCCTGAATTAATTATTATTGCATCCCATTGCCCCTGGCCTTTTCAAAGCGAAATGATATCTGTTCTGATCCATAAGGCCAATGTATACAATGAAGTTCATGGCTGGATGCCTAAATATTTCCCGGAAGAGTTGAAAAAAGAGATTAACAGCCGCTGTAAAAACAAAATAATGTTCGGTTCTGATTATCCGTTTTTTCAATTCGACCAGATAATCAATGGATGGAAAAATGAAGGTTATAAACCGGAAGTTCTGGAAAATGTTTTTTATAAAAATGCAGAAAAAGCACTGGGGCTAACATCCGCCATATCATAAAAGACCATAAATTTAATTGCAAAGACACCATGGGTGGTATAGAGGGGCCAGATCTTGGCCCCTCTCACCCCACAATCACAACCACCCACTAAGGGTTCGCCCAAAAATAAATTGGCAAGTTTAAACCTTGGAGATATTAATTACCCGCAGGGCTGTGAGTTCATAGATACCTTCTTTGCCCCACTCCACCCCTATACCGGAGTCCTTGCAAGCAGGAAAAGGAATATGGGGCCCAAAGGCGCAGTGCTGATTAACCCAAATTGTGCCAGCATCCATCTGTTTTGCAATGGCATGTGCCTTATCAAGATCTCTTGACCAGACAGAACCGCCAAGACCATAGGGAAGGCCATTGGCCCGCTTTAAAACATCGTCAATTTCCTTAAACCTGATTATGGGCAGAATCGGCCCAAAGGGCTCTTCATCAACAAGTCTGGTTCCATCAACAATGTCACGAACAATGGTAATCGGGATAAAATAACCTGGTTTGTCAGGTATTTCACCACCTGCAATTATCTTCCCATTCTGTTTTGCATCTTCAACAAAGGCTTTAACAATTTCAAATTGCTCCTTATTCTGAACAGGACCAAAATGAGAACCTTCCATCATGCCATCTCCCACCACTGCACCATTGGCCAGTCTGGCCATCTCATCACACATCTCGTCATAAATCCCTTCCTGCACGTAGAGGCGTTTCAGAGCCACACATACCTGGCCGCTGTTCATAAATGCGGCGCCAAAAATACGTTCTGCCATCTCTTTTGGATCAACATCATCCAAAACAATAGCAGCATCATTTCCACCAAGCTCAAGGGTCAATCGTTTTAATGTATCTGCAGAGTTGGCCATAACCTTTTTGCCGGTTTCTATGGAACCGGTGAAGGAAATTTTTTTTATGCCAGGATGGGCGGTAATTTCAGGACCAAGATCATCGTTATCCGCAAGGATATTAACCAGCCCCGGGGGGACCAGTTCTTGAAGTATTTCTCCCAGCATAAGGGTTGTTACCGGAGTGGTGGGGGCTGGCTTAATAATGATGCTGTTTCCTGCCAGCAGCGCAGGGGCTATTTTGGAGACAGCCAGCAAAAACGGAAAATTCCAGGGAAGAATTCCTGCAACAACACCCAGGGGTGTATGGTGGAGTTCAACCCGCTGCTCATCTGTATCGATCAAAACTTCAACTGGAATATCCATCCCCGCAAAATGCTGGCAAAACATAATTGCATAATCTATTTCCATATTGGCCATTTCAAGGGGTTTTCCCTGCTCCATGGTCAAAACAGGGGCTATTTTATCCTTGCTGGCTACAATCGCTTCGGTAATTTTATTAAGAAGCGCCTGACGCTGCTCAATAGTAGTAGCACAAAAAGATCTAAATGCTTCTTCTGCTGCTTTTACAGCATTGTTTAATTCTTTTTTGCCGGCTTTCGGTACAACAGTGAAAACTTTTTCAGTTGCCGGATTGACCACATCCACAGTTTCCTCGGTTGCTACAAGTTTACCACCGATAAGAAGTCTGTATTCACTCATACCCTGTTTCTCCTTTTGGCTTTATTAAACGAAGACTATAGACCTTAAGATAATAATTTTTGAGAATCCAGACCCAGAGGGAGGATGGCGTATATAATAATAACGTACTCAAAATCTTTATTTTAAGGTCTAAACCGATCCATAGTGATTATTTGCTGAAAATATCGACTCTATCATTAATTTTATTACAGTACCTGGCCAGAACAAACAGGTAATCTGATAACCTGTTTATATATTTTTGAATATTATTAAAAGATGGCACACCATTATATATATCAGGTTCTTTATCCATGAGGGAAAGAAATTTTCTTTCTGATCTTCTGCAGACGCACCTTGCAATATGAGCAAAACTTGAGGAAAGATGTCCCCCAGGTAAAATAAATTTTGTAAGTTTTTCCAGGGATTCCTCCATTTTATCGATGGATTCTTCTATATCGTTTACTTTTTTTTCTTCAAATTCATCAAGAAATTCAGCAGCCTTTGAACCAGGTGTCACTGCAAGCCATCCGCCTAAAAGCATGAGGTCCTGCTGTATTGTGGTTATTTCATCAGACAGATCTGTATAACCATCGGGGAGAGCAGAAACGATCCCTCCTAAAAATGAATTAAGTTCATCTATGGATCCATATGCATCTATTTTGTCATCGTACTTTTTGATTCTTTCTCCGCTAAACAGACTTGTTTTGCCCTTGTCACCGGTTTTTGTATAAACACTCATTTGATTCCCCTTTTTATTATAGTTGAAAATTAGATTCTGACAAACCGGAGTTTTCCCATCATCCATATTTTTAAAATCTCCAACAGATTGTTTTTATATAATCTGTTCCCATGGAAAATTTGTCAATGGGAGTTTAAAAAAAAGAGGAATCATTTTGGGAAAGCAGAGGTGATTTTAATGTCATTGACAAAAAATACTGGCTGGAGTGACGCAGGGAAGAGGGCTTCAGTATAGGAGAGGTATATTTGCACATGGTAAAAAAAGGCAGTAGCGTCCGGTTAGGAAATTGCAAGAAAGAAAATACTTGAAAATATGTAACTGCTCACGTAGTCAAAATGAAGGTATTTAGGCTGAAGGCCAGAGGTACCCAAAGAACACAATTGCGGCGCTTTGCAGAGTAGAGAGAAGGCATGCCTTGTCTCTACTTTTCCCAGGGCAACCACGAGGGTTGCCCCTGCGGTTGTGCAATATCCTAATAGTCTTCAACCTTTTGCCTGTCCAACTGAGTAGTTACAAAAATATTTAGAATTTTAATTGTTTTTTCCGCTATACCGAATAAATTTATTCAATACGCTGCAAAAACAATTAAACTTCCCTTTCGCAGGATTCTAATCGGACACTACTGTCTAACACTACATTCAGTCCTTCTTCCATTGCTCCTTTATAGTACCTGCAGCTCATCTCAACGTAATCTTCGCATGATTTGGCATCATACACCACCCATGGAAAAATACATATTGTCCAAAGAACTGAAGAAGGTACAGTACACTGGATCTGTCGTGAAGGAATTTTATGGGTCTTTTCAAGTATTTTATGATCCATGGAATCGATGATTCCTTTTTCTAAAAGAGCTTTTGCCCTTTCTTCGCCCGGAACATGAAATACTGGGGAATAATAATTTATCCCATATTCACGAAAAATTTCAATGGCTATTTTTTTAACATCCGCCAATTGAGACCCGTCATCTAACTGCTCGTCATTACTCCCATCGCAAAGGGTTCTGATCCTGTTTTCCCCACAGTATTTTATTGCCGCAATATGCATGGCAATTTTACACTGCAAACATTCATTGGCAAAAAAAAATCTATTCCTCTTATCAGAGTAAGATTCATACCCATTGACCTTTCCGTGGGCATCCTCCCACAGTGGTGTCAGCTCTTGTTCGAGAACCACCTTTTGTATCTCCCATTTTTCTGTATTCGGAGTAACCCTTTGATATATATCATTAAAATCAATTAAGTCATGGGTTATTTCCTTGTCAGGAAAAGCCTTGCATAATTGTTCAACTCCCACTTGCACATTCCGGGGATTTTTCAATCCTTTTTTAATAAATGTAATGAGTTGAATTTTTTCAAAAAGGGGGATCTGTGTCAACGCAGCACAGGTCGAATCTATACCTCCTGAAAAAAGGATACCTGCTTTTTTATCATCAAT
>DAOWMW010000133.1 GCA_030642865.1 Desulfobacteraceae bacterium | reverse complement strand
TGTGGGTGCCCAAAATGCTCCGAGTATGCAACCATTGATGCGCCTTGAAGACGACCACAAGCCCGGCGTAATTATGTGTAATTTATTTCATCCCCAATCCTTATGCAAATAATTTCACTCCGCTGATAATTTTGGCTAATAGCTAACCGCACAGCTTGAAATTTTGTGTCATTTTGTGTTAATTTTTGGGGTAATTATCTGACAATCCATATAGATTGATTTTTTTAAACTCCAGGTGTAATCGGCAGCAGTTTATGATATTTCATGCAGTAACCATATTCCCGGATATGTTTAATATGCTCAGGGAACATGGAATTGTCAGAAAAGCTATAGAACAAGATAAAATTTCTGTTTCAGCCATAAATATCAGGGATTTCGCAGAAGGGAAGCACAAGGTTACCGATGACAGGCCCTATGGTGGAGGATACGGGATGGTTATGAAGCCTGAACCCCTTATCCGTGCTATCAGGTATGCAAAGAGTCTTTCCCCTTTATCCCGAACAGTATTACTTTCACCCCAGGGAATCCCTTTTGACCAGAAAAAAGCTTACGAATTAGCATCTTTAAACGGTCTGATTCTTGTGTGTGGACGTTATGAAGGTGTGGACGAGCGGGTTTGCAGTGATCTGATAGATTTTGAGATTTCAATAGGGGATTATGTTCTCACAGGTGGTGAGCTCCCTGCCATGGTCATGATGGATGCGGTAATAAGATTAATACCAGGAGTCTTGGGAGGGGAAGGATCCTCTGAAAATGATTCTTTTTCAGCCTATCTGCTGGAGCATCCCCATTACACAAGACCCCCTGTTTTTGAAGGGGAGGCTGTCCCTGATCTACTCTTGTCCGGCAATCATAAAAAAATTGAAGAATGGAGGCTTGAGACCTCTTTGATTCGAACATTTTTAAAAAGAAGGGATTTACTCTACAATAAAAAACTTAGGACCAATGAAATAGAAATTCTTAAAAAATGGTGTTTAGATATTGAAAAAATTATTAGCGCCCAATCTGTTCATGGCGCTGACACATTATCCCGTGATTAACAGAAATGGCCAATTAATATCATCTGCGGTAACTAATCTTGACCTCCATGACTTGTCACGCTCTGCAAAAACATATGGAGTACGCACATTTTATGTGGTAACACCCCTTTTAGATCAGAAAGGGTTAATAGAAAAGATTGTTTTCCACTGGACAAATGGAATTGGATCAAAGCTTAATCCATCGAGGCGCAAAGCTCTGGAGCTTATCAAAATCAAAACCTCCCTGGATGAAGTTAACGAGGATATACTTAAAGAGTGTAAGATTCCACCCAAAACAGTTGTAACCTGTGCCAGGGATAAATATAGTAATTTTACTTTTTCTGAGTTTTACAAAAAACTTCAGACCGAAAATCCATATTTATTAATATTCGGTACAGCCTGGGGGCTTTCGGAAGAACTAATGCTAAAAGCCGACCATGTTTTAGAGCCTGTCATGGGATCTGCTGATTATAACCACCTGTCTGTGAGATCGGCTTCGGCTGTTATTCTTGACAGGCTTTTGGGAGAAAGAAAGGAGTAGTCAATATGCAAATAATAGAACAATTAAAAAAAGAAACAATGCGGTTTGATATACCGAATTTTAAAGCTGGTGATACCGTAAAAGTTTATGCAAAGGTAAGAGAAGGTGAAAAAGAACGTATTCAGGTATTTGAAGGGGTTGTGATCTGCCGCCACAGGAAAAAGGCTGACGCAACTTTTACAGTGAGAAAAATTTCCTATGGAATAGGAGTTGAACGTATTTTCCCGCTTCATTCCCCAACCATAGATAAAATTGAAGTCATCCGACATGGCCGTGTGCGGCAATCAAAAATTTATTATTTAAGAGCATTAAGAGGAAAGGCCGCAAGGATTAAAGAACGTAGAATAATTTAGAATACGGGTACAAGTATTTTGGGTGCCCACAAGGGGCACCCCTGCGTTGGATAGATTTATGGAAAAAGATCTTTGGCGGTTCGAGAACCAGGAATTACAAAAGGGATTCATGAAAATTGCAGGGATCGACGAGGCGGGCCGTGGGCCTCTGGCCGGGCCTGTTGTATCTGCGGCAGTTATCCTTCCCCTCTCCTTTTCTGTATCAGGTGTAACTGATTCAAAAAAACTCACACCTAAAAAACGTGAATTTTTATATGACGAAATTTATAAACATTCTCTTTGCATAGGCACCGGTATTGTGGGTGAACTGGAAATAGACCGTATTAACATACTCCAGGCTGCTCTTTTGTCCATGGCCAAAGCGGTTTTTGACCTTAAAATCAGGCCAGATTCCCTTTTAATTGACGGAACTTTCAATATTAACGTAAACCTCCCCCAAACAGCCATCCCCAGAGGAGACTCTTTAAGTATTTCCATTGCTGCTGCGTCAATTATTGCCAAAGTAACCCGGGATAGAATTATGAAAAAGTACCATGCAATTTATCCTGAATACGGGTTTTTAAATCATAAGGGCTATCCAACAAAGGCTCACAAAGGAGCAATTAAAAAATACGGACCATCTCCCATTCACAGACGCACCTTCAAAGGGGTAAAAGACAGAAATGCTGAATAATACTCAAAAATTCGGCAAAAAAAGTGAATCGATTGCAGCAAAATTTCTTAAAAAAAATGGCTATAAAATATTACACCGAAATTACCGTATAAAAATTGGTGAGATCGATATTATTGCAAAGGAAAATGAGACCATAGTATTTGTCGAGGTCAAGTCAGGAAGGACCAATTTCGCAGGTAATCCCAAGGGGGGAGTTACGCTGGGAAAACAGAAAAAAATTTCAATGGTTGCCTTATACTACCTTAAAACCATGAAGCTTTTAGACCAGAAAGCAAGATTTGATGTTGTCTCCATTATCTCAAACAGAACAGATCCCCTGGAAATAGAACTGATTAAAAATGCCTTTGAACTCGCCTATAAATAATACTGATGCAAAAAACCCTGGGATTCTCTTTGTGGTGGCAACCCCCATAGGCAATAAAAAAGATATAACCTTAAGGGCAATTGAAATCCTTGGCCAGGTCGATCTTGTGGCTGCTGAGGATACAAGAAAAACCGGACTTTTTCTTTTGTCCTACAAAATCAAAGCCAACCTTATCTCCTACCACGAATATAATGAAAGAAAACGAACCCCTTACCTGATTAACAAAATCAAATCAGGGCTTTCCATTGCCCTTGTATCAAATGCAGGGACACCATCTGTGTCAGATCCTGGATACCATTTAATAACCGAAGCCATATTAAATGAAATCAGAGTTGTACCCATTCCAGGAGTATCTGCCCCGATTACCGCACTTTCAGCATCGGGTATTTCCGGCGGTTCTTTTATCTTTATAGGATTTCCCCCTAAAAACAAAAGCAAACGAAAAAAAATGCTGGAAACTTTTTTGGAAGAGGAAAAAACAATTGTTTTTTACGAATCTCCAAAGCGGGTAACAACTTTTTTAAAAGAAATAAAAGAGAGACTGGGAAACAGACATGCTGTTATATCCAGGGAGATGACAAAGCTCCATGAAGAATTTATAAGGGGAACTCTGTCTGAGGTTATTACAAGTTTAAAAGACCGTCCTTCTGTTAAAGGTGAATTCACCATACTCATAAACGGGAATCGAGAAAAAAAGAAAATTTGTGAGAAAGAACTTTTAAAGGAAGTTAAAGCAAGGATGGACAGAGCAGATTCAGGAGTTTTGGAGATCGCAAAAGAGATTTCAAAAAAATATCATATTAAAAAAAGTATGGTATATGAGATGGCGTTAAAAATCAAAAAAGATCAAAACTGATATTTTGAATATAATATATCCGGTTATCCTTAAAGTTTCCGAAAAAAATTTATCCCTTGCACCAAAACAGAGGGTAAAATTTTTAAGTAGTCATGCACGAAAAGCACTGGAAATATCGAGTATTAAAAGCGGATACGGCCAGATCAAGCCTCTTAAGGATGAAAATGGGGTTCCCCTCCCATTTAAAAAAAAATACTGGTCACTTACACACAAACCCAGGTATGTGGGTGGAGTGGCTGCTGATTTTAAAATTGGGATGGATATTGAGGGAATTGAAAAAATAAGGGAATCTAAAAAGGGTCTGCGCGAAAAAACCGCAACAAAAGAAGAATGGAAACTTGGGCATCCTGATGAATCTGAACTTTTTTTTCGTTATTGGACAGCAAAGGAGTCTGTTATAAAGGCAGAAGGGTCGGGCATAAGAGATCTCCTAAAGTGCCGAATTTCTGAACTTATTGATGATTATAACCTTATTATCCGTTACAATAAAAAAGACTGGATAGTGGAACACCATTTTTTCAATGGGCATATAGCATCCGTTGTAAAAAATTCATGCTCTGTTAAATGGATAGAAATATTCTGCGGCATTTAAAAAAGTGCGACCTGTGTGGTTAGCTATCAGGTGTTAGCTTTTGCATGGAACCATTCAACATCTGCCTGGTCTCGTTATCTTTTGCCGATCTAATTCCAGCCTGAGTAGGGGCAAACCCTGTGTGGTTGCCCTGCAGAATTCATTTCTGCCCTGCGGACATGGTGCCCCTGCTTTGAAAAACCGGGGTATTACGCCAGCAGAAAATAACACCCAGTGGGTGAAAATCTATAGCAAAATATTCTGTGCTTATTTTGCCTAACAGCTAACTGCTAAAAGCTAACCGCACAGCTTGTCGTGCCAGGATAAATCCAAGACCGAAGCTGATGTGGAGATTATTATCCAACGTGCCAAAGGAAAACACCCTGATGAAAAGCCGAGGATTATATCCGACAATTGACCTCAGTTTATTGCAAAGGATTTTAAAGAGTTCATGCGGGTGAGCGGAATGACTTATGCAAGGACATCTCCCTATTATCCCCAAAGTAATGGTAAAATTG
>DAOWMW010000224.1 GCA_030642865.1 Desulfobacteraceae bacterium | reverse complement strand
TGATATTACCGATGTTTTTATTACCCATCTCCATTCTGATCATACTGGAGGAGCCACCTCTTTAAAGGACGGTGAGGTTGTCCCAACATTTCCCAATGCTGTATATTACATCCAAAAGGATCAGTGGGAGGCTGCAAAAAACCCGAATGCCAGAGATAAATCAGGTTATTGCCAGGATGATTTTCTTCCACTGGAAACATCAAAAGTATTACGACTGGTTAATGGGCCTGAGAAGCTGTTCCCCGGAATAGATGTTTTTGTAACAAACGGGCACACTCCTGGGCAGCAGCATCTTTTAATCAAAGGGGATACTGAATCCCTCTTTTTTTGTGCTGATCTTTTCCCAACATCGGCACATCTCCCTGTTCCCTGGAATATGGGATACGATCTTTATCCTGTGACTATCCTGAAAGAGAAGGAGAAATTTTTAAAAGAGGCCGTTAAAAAAAACTGGATATTTTTTTTTGAACATGACCCTGAAATTACAGCAGCCCATCTTAAGGAAAGCAAGGGGAAAATAGTAATTGATACAAAAATTAGTTTGTAAAGATTCCGTAGTGCAGGGAAGTTTGGCTGTCTTTTTGCTCAGATCAGGGAAAACAAAAATTTTAATTTGAGGATTCGAGGATTAGAATTTTGATCAGACGCAGATATGGGCTAAAAAGAGAGTCTTCGTTTAAGCGCTAAGGATTCGATCGAAAATAAATTGGCAATTTTAAGTGTTGAGGCGCCTGTCTGACAAGGCGTGAAAACGCAGGAATATCAAGATATTCATACGTTTTCGTAACGCAGTCAGACAGGATGGATCGACGCTTAAAATGCTAAGTTATTTTTGATCGAGTCCTAAGGATTGGGGATGAAATAAATTACCCATAATTGCGCCGGGCACAAGAAAAAGTAATTGTGGGTAATTTATAACATTCACAATCCTAATTTACAAAAGATACTATAAATCCGATTGTACCTCCAAACACACCACCCCATACCACAAGCCATCCCAGATGTTTTCGTATCATTTCCTGAACTATATCTTTAACCATCAGGGGGGTCAGTTCGTCAAGCCGGTTTTTTACAATGGTCTCAATTTTTTTGATGGTTGCATCACTGTCAGCCGATTTTTTAAGAACGGCGCGGATTTTTTTTTGGGTTAAGTCATTGTTTGCAATATCAAGGAGACTCTCCTTGATTTTAATTACAAAAGGTTCCTTCATCGTCATTAAAGCCTCAGTCCCTCCGATCATGCTGATCATGGGAGCAAAAGATGAACTCATAACAACTGTGAGAATTGTATCAAAAGAAGGCTCAAAATTTATTTCATCTATCATGGGGGCAAGGTTAATCTTTTCAGACGCTGTTTGTTTGAAAAATCGTTCCATATTTTCATGGGAAAAGAATTGCCCCATAACAAGATTGTAGATCCCTGTTTTAAAATCTTCGAATCTTGCCGGTATTACACCTGTACCATATAAGCCGGGTATTTTTTCAAATAGCATGTGAATGGCCAGCCAGTTAGTAATTGCTCCGGACAGGGCGAATAAACCTGTGTTTAAAATTATGTGGCTGGAAAGAAGTGTGCCAATAATTATACAACCCAGTGCTAACAGATTTGTTGCCAGACTTTTATGCATTTTAAAGATAGTTTTTTCCATATTTTCTCTTGGTTCAATTAATGTTTATAAATTTATTAAATTTGCTCCAGATATTATCCATTAAAAATAATGCCAGTTATGGGAAAAGTCAAGAGTATCAATCTGTAATTTTTTGATGCGCTGGGGATATTTAATGCAATTTTTCGGTAGTATTCGAATCTGTTTTACACTTTAATTTCATGATTTTTGGCTTTGCAAGGAGCCTGTTACGAAATTTTAATGAATAAAAAGATTGTTAAAATGTAAATAAATGCTGTTGCCAGTCCTGAGCTTGATCGAAATTTTAATGCTGTACCGCATGATTTTTTTATTACTGGAATAACTCCAAACTTAATGGTCACTGATTCGAGTTCATCAAGCACCAGGTGGACTATGCAGCCGCTGAATAATGCCGCGCCTGCTGCAATTGCCATGTGCCTGCCAGATGGCATAAATAAATGGTAGGCACCCCCTCCGCAAAGAAAAGCAAAGGGGATGCTGTGCATTATCCCCCTGTGTGTTGTTACCTTTTTTATAATCTCACAGATAATATTATTAATAAAAAAATATGACAGCACAAAATAGCTGATCAAAAATTCCGGTGAATTATTTACATCCCTGCTAATTCTGTCAACCAGTAAAGCAGGTATGAGCACAGATAACTGGCTGCACAAAATGGCCAGAGGTTTCCCTGAATCGCTGTCAAGATCCGGCAGAATTCCTCCTGCTGAACCCATGAGGAAAACGGCACAGGTCTGGACAGGATTTAATCCAAGGAACAGATTTCCCGCCAGGGCAATGGAGATGCCTGTGATCATTCCCCCTGTGAGGTGTGTTTTAAATTCTGCCAAAATTTATCCTTTATAAATTTTCTTTCGAAGACAGGGGATTGCTGGTCATATCGACTTGCAGATAATAATCCGATTTCAAAAACTGGCACACGGCCAGAGGGAGGAAGGCATATTGTAATACTCCAACGGTCGATAACTGAGTGAAATTATTTGCATGAAATTTATAGCGTAAAGTATTCCTTAACTCCGACTATTGCTGCTGTGAACATCCTTGAGCCTGTCATTATAGTAAATACGTCATCCCCATTTCCGCAAATTTCCGCAAATTTTGGGCCTATAACCATAACTGGCTCCTCTGTTTTTTTACTTTTTCCCAATGCTTTCAGGTAGGTGTCCAGGCGATCTTTTAAAATTTGAAAATAATTAATATCTTTACCAGTTAAAAGGCCGGATGTTGAGGAAATATCCTGGGAAAACCCATGAATCGCCATCCAGTAGAGCTGCACAAGATCATTTTTATAAGGGGCGTTTTCAAGATAATATGATATGCTCCATCCCACGCTGACTATTCTTAATATCTGAAGCTCATATTCAATTTTGGTCCGGTTTATGTCAGCCTCTTTGTGCAGGTGCCCCATAAGTGTCTTTGTGTCACTACGATCAATGGCAAAATCAAACAGGTCTTCTCCTGCTTGTTCAATTTTTGTTTTTTTTCTCTTTGTTTTTTCCATATTTTATATTAATGGGGCTGTAAGCCTTTCTACTATTAAAGCATGCTCAGGATACGTTTTAAGCATATGGTCCCTGTTTGCCAGCTCAAAATCATTAAATTCAAACCCTGGTGCAACCGTGCATCCTGTCAAAGAATAGGATGTATGGTCATCAACCGTTGCTCCGAACCAGACACCATTTTTAACGACCCT
>DAOWMW010000149.1 GCA_030642865.1 Desulfobacteraceae bacterium | reverse complement strand
TTGTAAAAAAAAAAGGGGTAAAACAACTGGATTTTCCCCTGAAGAAACTGGAAACTATCAATATCCTTTCTCGGGGGATTACAATCTCATCGGATCTAATCCTGTATTGCAGCAAAAATAAAATTCCGGTTTTTTTCAGCGACAGCTTTGGAGCGCCTGTATGCGTACTCCAGAATCCTGTGTATGGCGATATGGATCTGGGTCTTTTACAATTGCAATTTCTCCAAAACGGCTATGAAGCATTAGAGCTGGCAAAAAAGATTATTGAAGGAAAAGTAAAAAACCAGATTAATCTCCTTAAATATTACAGCAGACACAGACCCCCTGACACACTTTACGGCTCTGCCGCTGCAGAAGAGATTCCTGCAATGAAAAAGGCTGTAGGAAAAATCAAAAAAATATCTTTGGAAAACACCGGCTAC
Source organism: Desulfobacteraceae bacterium (assembly GCA_030642865.1). Lineage (GTDB taxonomy): Bacteria > Desulfobacterota > Desulfobacteria > Desulfobacterales > BuS5 > DAOWMW01. The sequence continues at coordinate 4,159 of DAOWMW010000149.1, read as the reverse complement.
CAGGATGCAAGGCAGAGGATAATGGGATACGAGGCTGTGGCGGCCAGTATTTACTGGAAAATGATAAGATTACTTTTAAATGATGATGCTCCGGATTTTACGGGGAGAAAACACCAGGGAGCGCGTGATCTTGTAAACAGCCTGCTTAACTATGGATATGGCTTTCTTTACAGAGAGGTATGGCGTGAGGTTGTTAGTGCCGGCCTCAATCCCAAAATTAGTTTTCTGCACGCATCCCAGGGTGAAAAACCTGTGCTTGTTTATGACCTTGTTGAAGAATTTAGGCCCCAGGCTGTGGATCGGGTTGTATTTAGCATGCTTACCAAAAATGAAAAGCTTACGATGAATAAAACAAATGGTTTTATAAATAATGCGAGCAGAAAAAAATTAATTGAATCCCTCCTTGAAAAACAGGGTACTGCCGTTAAGTATCATGGAGAAAAGGTACTTTTGAAAAATGTGATAAAAAATCAGGTTCACAATCTATGCCGGCATTTAAAAGGTGAAAAAAGCTACAGGCCATTTATAGGATACTACTGATGAAATTTGAGCATTATATCGTAGCCTATGATATTGCAGATACCAGGCGCAGAAACAAAGTGCGCAAAGTTCTAAAAACCTGGGGAGAGCCCGTTAATCTTTCCGTATTTGAATGTGAGTTTGATAAAAATAAATTTTTGGATATAAGAAAAAAAATTTTAAAACTGATAAACAAAAAAACTGATATTATTATCTATTATCCCCTTTGCATGAACTGTTTGTCCGGCAGAATAAATGATGGCGTTAAAATTCAGAAACATCTTGATGAGACGCTATTGTGCATATAATTAAAAATTAAAAAACCTCTCTCGAATTAGGGGAACACCGAATTTTGCTAATTCCACCCGAAATAGGGGCAGGGGCACCGTGCCCCTACCATCAACAATTACAATAATTCAATGCACCACATTTTATATTCTGGTCAATTTCTCGGTTTTTAACCATTCATTTACCGCCCAAACCTAATATCTCTAATAATATCAGGCACTAATATGATTAACCTGGGTTTTGGATCTTCAGAAATTCTTGGAATAGGGGTTACATAGCTTTTTGAATGTTATTTCAATATGTTACGTAAAGATAGGTGTTTTCAGCCGCTATTTTGACAGGGTATTTTTTTCTGAAGATCGGCCTTTTTTAAAAATGCGGTCATGGATCTTCAGAAATTGATGTTTTCGGTCTTTTGAAACGATTTTTGAGAATATAGAGTAAATATAAATATATCAGTTAGTTGCGCAAATATTATTGCCGGAACAATTTTGGCCATTTTTGTTGATTTTCTGAAGATCGATATAGTCTGCCAAAATCTGAAAACATCTTCAAAAATATATTTTCAGGCTGAGCTAATAAAAACAATATGTTATCGCTTAAAAGTTTAAAAACCCTTGCCAATGAATTTAAAAACAACATCGATATTCAGAAATAATAATAGCTTGAAATTGCACGCAATAAAAGATAAGAATCTAATTAAGACTTGATCCGTTTATAAAAATATCCAGTAATATCAGGTTGAATTGGCCTTCCTTAATTGAACAGGGGCATTGAGGTAGAGACACAAAATTTTGCGTCTCTACGGTAATTTTTTCCTCCTTTTTCTCTCTTAAATTTCCCCCGAATTAGAAAATCATCAAATTTTCCACCTCATTAAAAAATAACCGTGAGCCATAATAAATGAAAAGATTACGACTTTATTTCGATACAGAATTCACAGAGCTAAGCAAAAAAGGGAAGCTTATATCCCTCGCCTTTGTTTCGGAAAATGACGAAATTTTTTATGCTGAATTTGATGACTTCGCCGCAAAAACCTGCAATAAATGGGTTATGGAAAATGTTATTTCCAATCTTTTATTCAAGGAGAGGGAAACTTTTATTAAAACTTCCGGGAATATCTGTTACATGAAAGATGACTCGGGCAAGATTGCCAATGCGCTTTGCAACTGGTTTTCGGAACTTGGCAATGTTGAAATATATGCTGACTGTCCGGCGTTTGACTGGGTTTTTTTTTGCAATCTGTTCGGCACCGCTTTTAATATACCAAAGGAAGTTTTTTATATACCTTTTGATCTGGCCACTTTTTTAAAATATCGGGGAATAGATCCGGATATCAGCAGAGAAAGTTTTGTAGAAAAACACAAAGGCCAGGCCTTTATTAAAAAAATAAGGTTAAAGGCCGCTGGTCTGCACAATGCCCTTTATGATACGTTTCTAGTAAAGGCGGCATTTGAAATTATTGAAACTGAAATTACAGGAGTTTTAATATGAATGGTAGTAACTGCGGGCAAGAAAATAGTAAAAAAGAACTTTACAGCTACCACACTTTTCTTTTTCCTTTTAGATGGGACTGCTGCAGCAAAAATAATTCAAGATCGATTTATACCACACCCTATCAGGACAGGCTTGATATCAAAAAATTTTCCAAAGCATTGACTGAAAGCCAAAGCGGCTGGTCCTATACCAGGTTCGAAATAAAGGATAATCAAGACTTTAATGAATATGTATATTTTTATGATTATGTGAGAGACGCAATTTATAACAAACAAAAAATTAGTCAAAACCAGACCTCATACTATTTCAAATACGAGCATAAAAAGGGGGACTGCTATAATATTTACATAAAGGAAAGAAACGAGCCCTACCAACTGGAAGTGGATGAAATTTCCATAAAAGCTTACGATACAGGGGTTGCAATTTTGCAATTCAGCCTTCAAAATTACAAATATCCCTGCCCTGACGATGTGCTAAAAATTAATGATTTCGGCAGAAGAATTTACCCTCAATTTCTCGGGAAAGGAAAAAAAGGGATAAATGTGACAAAAAATAAATTTTATGCTGACAGTATATCGATTGGAGCTGAGCCTGATTTTTCGGAAAGATCTGAGCATGGCGATGACTCGGGTTATTACGACTATCCTTTTAAGACTAATCTCTCAGGAGATCAGGGGCCAATCAAGCTCCGTAAATTTATTTCAGATTTACTTGGGGATAGATTTAAAAACAGATCTGGCGAAGACGAAACCTGTTTTGAAAAAGGGGATGTCCTTATCAAACCTGTAATAGACGACAGAATGTTTGTTGTCTGCTGGTACGGCAATGACAGCTTAGCACCGACTCTGAAACCCGAAGCAGACACTATTCAAGAAAAACGCTCTTATACAGAGAACGATTTCTGGTACAAATTTCTTTTTGTAGATGGAAAAGATAAAGGTTGCGCCAGTAAAATTATGGAAAAAGAACTCCTTAAAAAACATACCTATGTAAGATGGATCAAATACGGAACATTATATGGTATGACCAGGTATTCATTCATGGCGCTCACAGACAAAAAGGATTTCGCCTTACAAATTTTGCTGCCTCACATTCAGACAATCTATTCTCAGATAATGATATTGGCGCTGGCGCAAAGGGCATCCATATTAAAATTTTCCGATGAAGTGGCCCATGTATCAAGCCTGAAGGATAGGGGTTCTGATAAAATTTCTGTTTTGTATAAAAACTATATAAAATTTGTAAACAAGATATACTTCAGAGAAGTAACAGCCCAGGAGCAGGGAATTGATCTGTATGATATGCTGCTGGATAATATGAGAATAAAAGAAGATATAAAGGACCTGGATAATGAAATAGAAGAACTTCATAATTATGCAAGCTTAATGGAGGAAAAAAAGACAAACCAGCGCCTGACAGCAATCACGATAATAGGATTTTTTTTTCTTGCCCCGACATTTATCACAGGTTTTTTTGGCATGAATATTTTTCCTGACGATTTTTTTCGCGAATATAAAGGGGGGTGGTGGATCGAATGGATGCAAAAATCCTGCGCAGAACCCTGGATTTACATAATTTTATATCTATTTCCGATTGCAATAATTTTTTACCTTTGCTGCAAATGGCGAAAAAACAGACTCATAAGAGGATAAAATAATGGTGAAAATAAATCTCAAGCAGCATACACAGATAATCCATTTTCAAGACCATCAAAAAGGTGCCACGCTCAGGGCAACAGAACTCAAACCAAAACTGGACAAATTTATTATTTCCGAGTTGAAAAGAATAGATGAAAATCTTTTTACAAAATACAAGGATGTCATCAACGAGAATAATTTTCCGTTAAAAGAAAATG
>DAOWMW010000002.1 GCA_030642865.1 Desulfobacteraceae bacterium | reverse complement strand
CAGGTCGCAAAATTTAAAAGCCATACTGTTTGACTTTCGAGGTTTTTATTTTTTATTATACAGAGCATGCCCGAAATAAGAACCAGGCCCCTTTGTACCAGGGATTCGCAGATAGCGGGTATCCATTGTTATAGAACCGTGCACTATACCCATAATTATCAATACCTTCAAGCGGTTAAGCACGACAGCGGGCAAATAATATTTAAAAAGCATGATGTCTAAACCTATGGATAATGAGTCTTTTTCTTTTGGCAGCCACCTGAAATCTGTAAGAGAGGAAGCCGGAATTTCCATTGAAGAAATTTCCAAAGAGCTCAAACTTGCCACCAGGGTTCTAAAGCATATAGAGTCTGAAAACCTTGATGAACTCCCCCCCGAAGTTTTTACAAAAGGCTTTCTGCACGGATATGCAAAAATAGTGGGGGCTGATGATAATAAAATAATTCAAAATTACGGATCAAAATTAACCTTCCACAAAGACAAAAAAACATTACAGGCAAACCTTAAAAATTATAAAGCAGGATTTAAAAGCAGGTTAATTTTACTTTTCATGGCAATGGCGTTTATTATTGGCATCTCTGTTTTTTTATCTTCGTATTTGCAGAAAAAAAACTTCGATAACACCTTGAAAACACAAGAATATCCAGAAAAAACTAATACAAAGGATGACGAAAAAGATGAACCTTGCATTATTCAGGCACCTGTTACTAAGGACATCTTCGGTTCTGGTTCAAACCGCAGTAATGAAAAATTATTACTGAAAATATCCGCGACCAGTAAAATATGGATCAAAATTATTATTGATAATCAAAAAACAAAAAAATACACATTTAACCCAGGAGATTCCCTGCAGCTTGAAGCTGCATCCTCCTTTAATATTCTTATCAGCGATGCCCAGGGACTCCAATTATTTTTAAACAACAAGCCTGTAAAAGTTTCCGGCAAAAAAGGAAAAGTCGTAAGTATTCAAATACCATGATGGCCTGCCCCTTAAATTACCAATACTATCATGGCTTTTATTCAAGCACTTAAGCAGAATTAAAATAATTATTATGCAAGAAGATCGTAATAAAATTCTCGTTGACAGTATCAGAAGACTCCTCAGAAGAGATGCTGTATCCCATCTGAAAAAAATTGTTAACAAAACACATGCTGCTGATCTGTCCATAATATTTCGTTCCCTTTCCCTTCATAACCAGCATAAGCTTTTTCACATGATCGAAGATACCGAACAACAAGGTATCCTGTTAAATGAACTTGATGAAATTGCTTTTCCCGATTTTGTTGAAGATCTGGATATAGACAACATTGTTGCAATACTTGAACAGATGCCTAAAGACGATGTTGCTGATTTAATAGTACGTTTCCCAAAAGAAAAAGCCGACACGATCCTGGAGAAGATGAACCAGGAAGGCTCCGATGAGGTCGAGGGACTCCTTGGTTATAAAAAAGATACTGCCGGTGGAATCATGGTTCCTGATTTTATAGCCTTAAGCGAAGACACAACAGCTAAAGAGGCTATTGAGTCCCTGCAAAAAGAGCATCAGGATGTTGAGATGCCCTTTTATCTTTATGTTCTAAATGATCAGAAAAAGCTGCTGGGAGTTATTTCTCTGCGGCAGCTTGTGGTGGTTCCCCCGCAAACGCCCCTTAAAAATTTTATGACATCAGATATATTTTATGTAACCACAGATACGGATCAGGAAGAAGTAGCAAAACTTGTCGCCAGATATGATATTCTTGCAGTCCCTGTTGTGGATGATAAAAACAGACTTGTTGGAATTGTCACAGTGGACGATGTTATAGATATTTTCAGGATGGAAGCCACAGAAGACATACTGAAAATGGCAGGTTTGGGGGAACAGTTTACAGAAACACAATCTATTTTTAAAAGTACAAAAACGCGTCTCCCCTGGCTCTTTGCAAGCTGTATGGGGGGTATTCTGGCGTTATTTATTATTAAGCACTTTGAATCAAGCCTCTCTGAATCGATATTCCTTGCTCCATTTATTCCGGTTATAATGGGAATGGGTGGAAATATAGGAACCCAGTCATCCACAATAGTTGTAAGGGGTATTGCAACAGGACGTTACGACTTTAAAGATCTGCGAAAAGTTGTATCAAAGGAACTTGCGATCGGGTCGATCCTCGGGATAATTTACGGATGCATGATTGCCTCGGTGGCGCAGCTTCAATACGACACAATATTACTATCCATATCCGTTTCAACCGCAGTCTTTACATCAATGTCAGTTGCAGCCTTTATAGGATCAATGTGCCCCATGATATTTACAAGAATGAATATTGATCCTGCCGTTGCCACGGGCCCCTTTGTAACCTCAATCATTGATATTGTAAGCATATTTTGTTACTTTAAAATAACAACGCTCCTCATCGGCATATAAATAAAAAAAATGACAAGTTTTGCATCGACTGCCATTCTTCTCAAGCGGATCAACTTTGGAGATTATGACCAGATAATTACATTTTATACACTGGCACGGGGCAAAATGTCGATTATTGCTAAATATGCAAGAAAAAGCACCAAACGCTTTGCCGGGATATTAGAACCATTTTCAGCCATGGAGATAATCTGCAGTTCCGGCAAAGGGAATCGCCTCCCTGTTTTACAGGAAGCAACATTAAAGGAACCATTTCCTGGAATCAGAACAAACATATACAAAACAGCATATGCCAGCTTGTGGATTGAATTAATTGACAAATGGGTGGAAGATGGTGAACAGCATACAAAACTTTTCAACCTGCTGTGGCATGTCCTTGAAAAACTGAATAAAGATACCATACCAAAGGAAACCATATCAATACTTTTCCAGATAAAATTTATGATACTGGCCGGAATGGGGCCGAATCTATCTTGCTGTACAACCTGCAAAACAAAAACAGATGATATTAAACAAAATCGGATATATTTTGATCTGGACAAAGGAGGACTCATCTGCGCAGGGTGCTCACAGGAGAGGATCCAAAAGAGGCGGATTCTCCTGACAAAAGGGACTGTAAAGCAGCTTCTATGGGTAGGAAACAATGAGTTGCCCATAGCTCAAAAAATCAAATTTTCAACAAATGCCACAAAGGAATCACTTTTTTTTCTGGAAACCTTTGTCCCCTATCATATAAAAAAAATGCCAAAAAGTTTAGATTTTTTAAGGCAGATACGAAGGAGCATCTAAATTGGCTGATGATATTCAAAAAATACTTGAATTAAAGGATATTAAAGCCTCTGCGCCATGCAGAATCGATTTAGGAGGCACCCTTGATATAAAAACTTTTTATTATCCCCTCAGGCATTTCATCCCCTCTACTTTCAATATAGCTCTGGACTTGAGAACCCATGTCAAACTTCTTCCCTTTGAGGACAAAAATGTAAAAATCACCTCCCAGGGATTTGAAAGTGCACAATTTCCCCTGGACAAAGCACCCTTTGATCATCCCCTGGGACTCATGTTTGCAATAGCATCATACTTCGTAGCAGGAGGAGTCCATATTGTTATAGAGTCATCTTCCCCTCCTAAAAGCGGACTGGGTGGGTCATCTTCCGCAGCCATTGCCCTTGTTGCCGCTTTTTCAAAGCTTTTAAACCATATGGGTGAAACCAAAATTTCAAAAAAAAATACTGCAATACTTGCCCATGCCATTGAGGAGAGTGTGGCGGGTGTACCTTGCGGATTGCAGGACCAGCTGGCAGCTGCATATGGGGGGGTCAATCTGTGGTACTGGAAAACAGATTTAGCAGAATCGATATTTAAAAGAAAACAGATTTACAATGAAAAAGAATCCAAAGATCTGGAAAAACGAATTCTTATTGCCTATTGCGGCATTCCCCACGAATCAAAAGATATCAACAGCAAATGGGTAAAACAGTTCCTTGCCGGTAAAAACCGTAATCTCTGGATTGAAATAGCCGAATGTACCAGCAATTTTGCAGGAGCGCTATCCAGACAAAATTTTCAAATGGGCGCATCAATCATGAACAGGGAAACCAGTATAAGACGAAAAATGACCCCGGAAGTCCTTGATGGTGTGGGTGTAAAGCTTGTTGATTCTGCTGTAAAAAATCGATGTGGCGCAAGGTTCACAGGAGCAGGAGGTGGAGGATGCATATGGGCGCTGGGAGAAGAAGAAAATATTCTCAAATTAAAATCAGAATGGAAAGATATTGTCACAAAAAATGAGAATGCTTCTATTCTGAATGCAAAAATTGATTTAAAAGGTGTTGTGTAGATCTTAAGCGTTCGCATAAAGAATCAGTAGTGTCCGGTTAAATTTTTGCATGAGGGAAGTTTACTTGTTTTTGTAGCGTATTGAATAAATTTCGTAACCGGACACTACTGATAAAGGATAAAATTAATGTATTTTCAAGATGTAATACTAACCTTGCAAAAATATTGGTCTGACAGGGGGTGTCTTCTCCTTCAGCCCTGCGATATTGAAGTCGGCGCTGGAACATTTCATCCGGCAACATTTTTGAAAGTACTGGGACCCGAGCCCTGGAAAGCGGCTTATGTCCAGCCATCACGACGTCCCACGGACGGCAGGTACGGAGAAAACCCCAACAGACTGCAGCAGTATTACCAGTTTCAGGTAATAATCAAACCATCTCCATCCGATATTCAACAAAAATACATTCACAGCCTCAAAGCCCTTGATATTAATCCCCTGGAACATGACATAAGATTTGTCGAAGATGACTGGGAATCACCAACCCTTGGAGCATCCGGCCTGGGATGGGAAGTCTGGCTTGACGGGATGGAGATTACCCAGTTCACTTATTTTCAGCAGGCTGGCAGCATGCAGCTTCAGCCGGTATCCGTTGAAGTTACCTATGGTCTCGAACGGATAACCATGTATCTCCAGGGGGTGGATAGTGTTTATGACCTTCAATGGAACAAGTCAATAAAGTACGGAGATATTCACCATCACCAGGAGGTAGAGCAGTCCACATACAACTTTGAAAAGGCTGATATTAAAATGCTCCTTGACCTGTTCGGAAAATACGAAAATGAGGGGGAATCCCTTATTAAAGGCTCCCTGGTTCTTCCTGCATATGAATGCTGCCTGAAATGTTCCCATATTTTTAATCTTCTTGACGCACGGGGAGCCATAAGTGTAACAGAACGAACCGGATATATTGCCAAAATCAGGAATATCGCAAGGGGCTGCGCCAAAGCCTACCTCCGCCAGCGGGAAGATTCAGGATTCCCGTTATTGAAAAACAGCAAGTAAACACAGGTGTAAAGAATGAACGATCTATTGATTGAAATAGGGACAGAAGAGATACCTGCAGGATATATTGAACCGGCTCTTGAATCATTTTCATCTATTCTTTTAAAAAAACTCTCTGAATATCGTATAGAATATAAAGATTCCAGAATTTACGGAACCCCGAGAAGGCTGGCCATACATATTACCGATCTTGCAGACAAACAGGCCCCTGTTATAACTGAAATTACAGGCCCTCCCCAGCGTATAGGTTTTGACGAAAACGGAAATCCAACAAAGGCCGCAAAAAAATTTGCAGAAAAAGCCGGCGTTGGCACAGGTGAAATAAAAACAAAAGAAACAAAAAAAGGTTTATATCTATATGCCGAAAAAAAGGATGATGGGGCCTCAACACAAAAGATACTTGCTGAAATACTTCCGAAAACAGTTTTTTCCATCCCCTTTCCCAAAACCATGCGATGGGGAGACCTTTGCCTTGAATTCGCCAGACCTGTACAGTACATACTCGCCATCCTCGGCAATACCATAATTCCATGGAATACAAAGGATATAAAAAACGGGAATCTAACCTGCGGTCATTTTTTTATGCATCCTGACATGATAGAAATATCAGCCCCTGACCAATATGTGGAAAAATTGCGCAAAGCTTACGTACTGGTAGATATAAAAGAAAGAAAGCTCATCATTGAAAAGGGAATATCCAGCGCGGCCTCAAAAACAGGGGGAAAAATATTACCCGATCCTGACCTGGTAAAAACGGTAACAAACCTTGTGGAATATCCCGTGGTTGCCACGGGAAGCTTTGATACTAAATACCTTGAGCTTCCCGACGAAGTCCTGACAACCTCAATGCGTGAACACCAGAAATATTTCAGCGTAATCAATGATAAGCAAAAACTTCTCCCCTATTTTATTGTGGTAAATAACACACTGGCAACAGACATGGAACTGGTTGTAAAGGGTCATGAAAGAGTACTCAGATCACGCCTTGAAGATGCCATGTTCTTTTTTAAAGCGGATCTTAAAATATCCTTTGAAACACGGATTGAATCGTTAAAAAATGTCCTTTTTCAAAGAGAACTGGGGACAATATACGATAAAATTAAACGGGTTAAACAAACAGCAGAATTATTAGCAGATTTAACCGGGGATGATCCAGATGCAAAAAAACATGTATCAAGAGCAGCGTGGCTTAGCAAAGCTGATCTGGTGAGTCAGGTTGTTATTGAATTCCCAAAACTCCAGGGAATTATGGGAAGAATATATGCCGGCAAACAAGGAGAAGATGCTCAGGTGGCACAAGCTGTGGAAGAGCATTATATGCCGATCAGATCAGGGGGGAGCCTGCCTGAATCTACAATCGGATCAATCATATCGATTGCCGACAAAATCGATACCATATGCGGATGTTTTTGCGCAGGGCTTCAGCCCACCGGGACTTCAGACCCCCATGGCCTTAGACGGCAAGGAATCGGGATTATTCACATAATACTGAATAAAAATTTTACTTTTTCTATAAAACAATTGATAGATGAAACTTTAAAAACATTTGAAAAAAATCTCTCCTTTGATTTTTCCAAAACATCCCATGAAATCCATACCTTTTTTCAGGACAGATTAACTAATATCCTGATTGACGAAGGCTTTGCCAAAGACACAATAGCTGCCACACTAAGTGCTTGTACAGATTCCCTCCCTGATTTTTTAAAGAGAACCAGGGCTTTAAAAAAGCTTAGAACAGAACCGGATTTTGAAAAAATCGCCATTACTTTTAAACGTGTGGTCAATATTATCAACAAATCCAAAAAAGAAAAAACAGATATTAAAAGCGATCCTGTTAATCAGACCATTTTTGACCACCCTTCCGAAGCCCATCTCTATTCGGAATATAAAAAAATTAAAAGCCTGATTCTTGCGAACATGGAAAAAGGAGAATTCGCCAAAGCCCTTTATGATATGGCAAAGCTGCGGGAACCTGTGAACGATTTTTTTGACAATGTAATGGTAATGGATAAAAATTTAACCCTCCGGAACAACAGGCTTGCATTATTATCAAAAATTTCAACACTTTTTGGGAATTTCGCCGATTTTTCAAAAATATCAACATAAAATAAAAATCAGATGTCAGCAAAATTAATAGATAAAAAGAAAATACCACCCGGAAAAGCACTGAATTTAATCGAAGGGTTGACCAGTTATCTTCATTTTTTATCAGATATGGGATGCACAGGGTTTAATTGCTCAAAAGAGAGCCTTAAAATAGTTGAATCATTGAGTACCAATAATGAAACCCTTGATGGAATCGAATCAGAGATAAAAAACTGCACATTGTGCGGATTATCCTTAAAACGGACAAATATCATATTCGGTACAGGTAACCACAAAGCCAGGCTCATCTTTATTGGAGGGGCCCCTGATGAAAATGATGATAAAAACGGGACACCCTTTACCGGAGCCCCAGGGGATCTTTTAACCAATATTATAAAATCCATTAAACTCACAAGAGCTGATCTATACCTTTGTACCCTGGTTAAATGTTTTCCCCACGGGGGTAAAAAACCAACCCCAAAAGAGATAAAAACCTGCCTGCCTTTTTTAAAACGACAGATAAAAGCTGTTAAACCCGAATTTATCTGCACCCTGGGAGAGACCGCTGCGCAGACGCTTTTAAATACCGGCGAACCCCTTTCCATGTTAAGGGGCAGATTTCATGATTATAACGGCATAAAACTTATTCCCACTTATCATCCTTCCCATCTCCTGAAAAATCCTGTGGATAAACGTCCAGTATGGGAAGATATGAAAAAATTAATCAAAGAATACAATATGGATCAATATTAATGCGGGGTTACATCTATCACCACAGCGACATTTGAGCCCCTGTTTTTTCAGCTTTCGTGAAATTAATCGTTTAAAAAAAATATTTGAATTAAGTTATGAAAAAATCAACTAGAGTATTAAGGCAATTTGCAGCTTGTATCAAAAATGCAAATTATCCGGCCTCATTAGAACTCCATAAAATCCATTTTATGATCCCATGAACATTTCCAAGACCAGCATGGATATAGACTGCACGGAAAAATTTGAAAAAGATCAGGATAATAAATGGGAAGAATTCTCCCTTGCAGCTGATGCTGCGGGAGTTAAATTTAACCCTGATCCTTCTCTGGCTAAAAAGTTAAAAAAGGCTTTTGCCCTGAGCCGGTTCATTGCTCAAAAATGTACACTCAACCCTGATATCCTTTTAGATCTTGTGAAAAGCAAAGAACTTTTTATTCCATATCCTGAAGGAAAATATATAAGTCTGATTTCACATAAATGCAATAATAAAACAGATGAAAAGAAATTTATTAAAGCCTTAAGGAGACTCCGCACCAGGGAGATGGTCAGAATTGCCCTCCGTGATATTCTTGGCATGGCGGATCTTTTGGAGACCATGGCGGATCTTTCGGCTTTTGCGGATGCATGTGTGGATGTTGTTTTTTCCCATCTTTTTAATATTAATTGTGAAAAGTATGGGGTCCCCGTGGGAAAAAGCGGTTCTCCTCAAAACATTGTTATTCTCGGCATGGGAAAACTCGGTGCCTTTGAACTGAATTTTTCATCAGATATAGATTTGATTTTCACTTATCCGGAAGCAGGAATAGTTCATGGTGAAAAATCTTCAATAACATGCGAAGAATTTTTTACCCGCGTTACAAGGGATTTTCTCAAGTTTTTCAGGGATACAACACCTGAGAACATTCTCTTTAGAGTTGATGCAAGGCTTAGACCTTTTGGAGAAGGTGGACCCCTGGTGATGAATTTTAATACCATGGAAGAATATTATCAAAGGCACGGACGTGAATGGGAACGGTACGCGTTGATCAAAGCAAGGGTTGTTGCAGGGGATAAAAAAGAAGGTGAAGAGCTTATTAAAATCCTTAAGCCTTTTATTTACCGGAGGTATCTCGATTATGGAGCCTATGACTCCCTTCGGGAGATGAAACAGATGATCGAAAGAGAAGTTTTGTTAAAAGAGATGTCCGGTAATATAAAACTTGGGGCAGGAGGAATCCGGGAGGTTGAATTTTTCGGGCAGATATTTCAGCTCATAAGGGGAGGCGTGGAGCCGGACCTGCAAGAACGAAATATCCTCAAAGTCTTGCTCATCCTCGCTGAAAAAGGGCACATTCCGAAAAAAGTATACGATGACCTGACAAAAGGATACATTTTTTTGCGAATCATTGAAAATCGTATTCAGGAATTTTCTGACCAGCAGACCCATAATCTCCCAACAGATGACCATGGGAAAAGATGCCTGGCCATGGCCGCCGGTTTTAATGACTGGGAATCATTTTCAGAAGCTCTTGGAAATCATATGAAAAATATACATTTTCATTTTGATAAACTCCTTGGAGGGGAGAAGGAAACAGAAAAGGACCCTCTTTTTGAAAATTTTACAGAACTATGGAACAGGCTCGAAAATAGAGAGGATGGAGAAAAAATACTTTCAAGTGCCGGGTTCAAAGATCCCGATGAAATTATTCCCCTTCTGAAATTTCTCAAAAATTCACCTGAAACCCGCGCATTGAGTACCAAAGGTAAAAAAAGGCTAAACAGACTTATACCCCTCATGTTAACCAGGCTGCTCCATATAGACCAGCCCGTTCCTGCTTTGACCAGGCTCGTGGATCTTATAAAAACCATTGAACGGCGTACATCCTATATTTCTCTTTTAGTGGAAAAGCCCGAAACTCTGTCCCACCTTATCAAATTCGCCTGTGCCAGTCCGTGGGCAATCTCTTTTATTACAAAACATCCAGTGCTCCTTGATGAACTTCTTGACACACGCACACTCTATTCGCCTCCTAAAATAGCTCTCCTTAAAAAAAATCTGACCAATAAAATTTTATGTGTTGATGGTGATAATCTTGAAGAACAGATCGGAGAACTTGCAATCTTTAAACAGAAAAATATACTCCATGTTGCTGCAGCCGATATATCAGGGGCTTTTCCACTCATGAAGGTCAGCGACTACCTGACCCATATCGCAGAAACGGTTCTGGAACAGGTGTTCGATATTGCAGTCAGGCACCTTGCAAAAAAACATGGTATCCATGATACTGAAAAGAATAATTCCGGTTTTGCAGTTATTGGTTATGGGAAATTTGGCGGAATTGAGCTGGGATATGGTTCTGACCTTGATCTTATTTTTTTTTGCAAAGATAAAATCGATATCCCCGGAACAAGTCTAAACAAAATAGACTCTTTCTACTATTTTTCCCGCCTTGCCCAGAGAATTATCCATATCTTAACAACATATACCTCAGCCGGGAGATTATATGAAACAGATATGAGACTCCGCCCCGGCGGAAGGGGGGGGAACCTTGTGGGGAATATGGAAAGCTTCATCGACTACCAGATAAAAACAGCTGACATATGGGAGCATCAGGCCATTGTTCGGGCAAGGGGCATTTGTGGCGACAAGACCCTTCTTCAGCGTTTTGAAAAAATCCGAAAAGATATTTTGTGCCGTCCCCGTAATGAAAAAATATTAAAAGAAAAAGTAATTTCCATGAGAAAACGGATGGATAAAGAACATGGAAATAGTATTTCAGGGTACTTTAATATCAAGCATGATCGGGGTGGAATTATAGATATAGAGTTTATGGTTCAATATCTCATACTGTTAAATGCAGATAAACACCATACTCTTGTGGAATTCTCCGATAATATTCGGCAGATTTCCGGCCTTGCCAACGCTTCCATAATAGAGAAAAATACTGCCAATTTTCTCAAAGAGACTTACAAAATATACAGGAGCAGGATCCACAGACTGAATTTGCAGGAAAAGCCGATATATGTCCCTGAAAATGAATTCCATGATAGAAAATGTAAAATAAAAAAAATCTGGGATTCCTGTTTGGAAAATAAGAGTTTATGAAGTAACTATTCAGCTACACTGATTAAAATTTTGAAAATGTAAGGCAAATCCTTAGTAAAACAAAATAGATGTTTTTTACCTTGACTTTTTTATTTCAATTGAATTATTTATTATAAAAAAAGTTTAAAAACTTACCTCATAAAAAAGGAAATTTCTATAGATGAAATTATAAAATAATGAGTATCAATTAAAAATTTTTTAAAAATCAAAGGAAAAAAAATGGAAAAGTATAGTGTAACTGAATTAAGTACAGATGAAATGGTGGATATTTCAGGTGGACTGATAATGAACAAGATTGCCATCAAAGATTACTTGCCTTACCTATTCGCCTTATTCGTTTGCCAGTGAACATTATATTTGGCAGGTTCTTGTAAACCCTCTGTGCAAATTTGCAGAAGGATGTTAATTACCCCCCTAACCAAAAACCTTTTTGGAGGTGTTATTAAGCAAGAAAAGCAACAAGAAATTTTGTTGCTTTTCTTCTTTTGGTGAAGCCTTGATGTTTGGCAATCTGCTCATTTAAAATTTTCTGGAATTTTTTATGACGGAAAAAAATATTTCACATAACAACTCTTTTGCATCGGAGAGCAAAAAAGCAGCCAAAACACGCCCCCAAACAATCACATTTTTTTGGCGTAGCAAAACTAAGAAATTCTACACAATTTGTAACAATTCAATACGCTGCAAAAACAAATAAACTTCCCCCTTGCAACAATCTAACCGCACAACTTGCATTATTTTACACTACAGCCCTGTAACAAGCGCAGCTGAATAATCACATAAACACTAACCCTCAAAACCAAAATGACTTATTTAATCGACACTGTAAAAAAAAAAGGCTCGGTAATCCACAGGGCCAAGTGGATTATTGCTGATTCAGCAACAATTTTTCAAGACGGTTATCTAAAAATAGAAAATGGCCTGATCAAGGAGATCGGCAAATGGGGTAAACACAAATGCGGCCATGTAATAGACCATGGCCCAGGGGTTATAATTCCGCCTTTAATCAACTCCCACACACATCTTGACCTGACAGGATTAAAAGGAAAAGTACCCTTTGAAAATGGTTTTTCATCATGGGTGAAAAAATTGATTCATATGCGCGAAATCATGGGGGAAAAAGTTCTGGCCAAAAGTTCCCTGGATGGAATAGATGAACTGATAAAATCAGGCTGCTGTGTGGTGGGAGATATATCCACCTTTGACTCCACATGGGATATTATTTCAAAATCGAACATGTACGGGGTAAATTTTAAGGAATTTATCGGTAATTTTTTACCTGAAAAAATCAGTTGTAATATTAAAGGCCGGAACCTGATCGCATCTGTTGCCGGTCATGCTCCCCACACGACCTCGCCGGAACTTGTTGCATCCCTGAAAAAAATATCAAACAGATATTCTCTTCCTTTTTCGATTCACCTTGCCGAATCCCTTGATGAAATTGATTTTTTTGCAACAGGAAAAGGGGCATGGGCAGATCTGTTAAAAGAGCGGGGAATCGATTTTTCTCTTTGGAATATTTCCGTAAAAACTCCGGTTGGTCATTTAAAGCAGAGAGGAATTCTTGATAAAAAGACCATCGCAGTTCACCTTTTATATGCAACAGAAAAAGATATTAAAATTATCGCAGATACCGGAACCAGGGTATCCCTTTGCCCCAGAAGCAATTTTAACCTCCATAAAAGGTTACCCCCCCTTGAAAAAATACTTAAAGCAGGAATAAAGCCGTCATTGGGAACAGATAGTCTGGCCAGTGTGGACTCCCTTAGCGTTTTTGACGAAATGACTTATACGGCATCTTCATTTCCCGGTGTATCCCCCGAAGCAATCTTTGACATGGGAACCATCAATGGTGCTGCTGCCCTGGGGATGGATAAGAGATCAGGATCACTTTCCCCCGAAAAATACGGAATATTTCTTTATCTCCCTTTAAACGCTGTAAAAAAACCAAATATTATGGAAGCCCTTGTAAACATGGAGTTTAATGATTATATTCATAAACTGAGTGGGAAGTATAGGGAATTTTAAACAAAAAAAATCAAGGCACACTTAACGGCTTAAAGCTTGAAATCGGGGAGAGATGAAACAAATTGACGAGTTAATAAAAAGGCCGGTAAAGGTGGGCCGCATAAGCTTTGTGAATGTGGATCCTGTATATTACGGAATCGACCATGGTTTAAAACCACCCTGGATCGATATTGTGAGCGCCCCTCCGTCTGTTTTAAACAAAATGCTCTCAACCGGAGAACTTGACATCAGCCCTGTTTCCTCTGTCGCTTATACCGAGCATGCAGACGAATGGATAGTTCTCCCTGATCTTTGCATTGCATGTTCCGGGGATGTCATGAGTGTGGTCCTTGTGAGCAAATATCCTTTTAACGAACTCCATGACAAAAATGTGATATTAACAGATGAATCAGCATCTGCGGCAAAACTGTTAAAACTCTTTTTTTTAATAAAAAAAATTACGCCTGTTTTCCAGGAGGAATCAATAAAAGACTCGCATAATATTTACAAAAAACCTGATGCCTTTCTTGTCATAGGGGATACTGCCCTGGAAAAAAAATGGGGGATGGATTATAAATATATCTGGGACCTTGGGAAAATGTGGAAAGAGATGACAGGCCTCCCCTTTGTATTTTCCATCTGGGCAGTGGGCAAAAATTTTGCTGACAGACAACCTGACATTGTATCCTCCGTCAGCAGCCTTTTTGCGCTCTCAAAAAAAACCGGCATGGAAAAAATAGGGGAAATTGCCAAATCATGCTCAAAAAAAATTACAAAAGATACAGATTTTTGCATCAGCTATTATGAAAAGTTATGCTACGACTTGGGCCCTTTGCAAATAAGTGGGCTTAATACTTTTTTTGACGCGCTGGTCAACGCTGAAATGATTCAAAACAAAATCAATTTATCTTTTTTTAAACAGACCAGTCATTGATTCTACTGCAATACGAAAAGCTATATATGCCCTTCTTTTTTTAGCAAATCATAATACCATATTACAAAATCAAAGATTCCTCTATATCTGTCTTCATCATTAATTATACCAATGCACATTTCAAGAACCCCCCTGCCATAGGCGTTGCTGTATTCCTCGCTTGTTCTTGACTGCAAAAATTCCCTCACAAGCATTTGGGATGTGCGCCTGGTTTTATCTTTTCTTATGTCAATGGGATCTTTTGGCTCTTGAAAAGGGTCCCATTTATCATATCCTCTTTTCAGCAGATGTTTTTGACGCCTTTCGGACATGGAATCAAAAATCATTTTTTTTCTTTTTTCCGGAGATATTTGACTCATCTCTACACTCCCTGATTCTTCAAGGTATTCGTATCTGCAGAACTCTCTTTTATGATTCCAAGATAATCTTCATCATATTCCTGGCAAATCACCATGGATAAAGGGACCAGCATTTCCTTCAAAGCTTTATACCTGGTATTCATGGAGGATACAAATCTTGTTGATATTTCATAAAGCCTGTTTTGTATTATTTCCAGATTAACAGTGGAATGTTCCACTCCTTCCTCAAAACCGGAAAGCCCACATGTGTGTCCTATTCCGCCGATGGCTGTTGGTATTCCGTAAAGCCTGCATGTTATCGGTCGATATTCATACATGCTGCACATTTCTTTATCATTTAAAAGGGGGCATTTGACCCGCTCCTTAGACATTTTTACAAATATTTCCGCTTCGTCCATACCTGCCTTAAAATCTTTATGGGCAGATCTTTTCAGCTTATATATTATTCGATCAGCTTCATTTGCTTTAATAATGAGATCCTCTTTTTCTCTTCCTTTATATTTTTTATAAAAATTATAATTAATATAATAGGCTTCAATAAAAGAAAGATCAAAAAGTGCGTAGCAGCAGTCCGAACACCCTTCAACACATTTAACCTTGTCTGGATATTCATCGTTAACCCGCTTAAAAACCTGTTCTGACAATGAAACAAGCTGTTCATATTCCTGAAAATATGGCATAAGATTAATACTCATCAGATACTCCTTGAGATATATTTGGGGAATACTTCATTTCCCTATACAAAATCTGCTAAAAATTTGGTCCAGCACATCCTCTTCCACTACATTACCTGTAATTTTATCCAGCAGATTAATAATTTCATTTATATCAATGGCTATAAGTTCAAAGGGCTTTTTATCAAGCAAACCCTTTTCTATAAAACAGGCCAGTTCAATGCACCTGTCCATGAGAAGCTTTTGCCTCAAATTCGGCAAAAGATTATTTAAAGGGCCATCTGGTTTTTCATGGGAAAAAAAACCTGATATTAAATTACGCAACTGATCAAATCCCGTATTATAAAGGGCGGAAGTCGCGACTTTTTTTGGTATATTCCAGGACAACGGGGGAATAAATTTAAAAGGCTTTTCTGCAAGATCACTTTTATTTAAAACCATAATAAAAGGTTTGTTTCCGATTTTTTCATAAATCGAGATATCCTCAGAAGAACAGCATTTAGTTGCATCGACTACAAAAATGGCCATGTGGGATTCCATTATATGCTCACAGGCTTTTTCAATCCCGATTATTTCAACAGGATCATCTGTTTCATGAATACCCGCGGAATCTGTGAGTATAACAGGGACATCGTCGATTATAACAGTTTCCATTATGGCATCCCGTGTTGTGCCTGGAAAAGATGTAACAATGGAACGGTCCCGTTGAATCATTCTGTTCATTATACTCGATTTACCCACATTGGGCTGTCCTGTTATTATAACCTTGAAACCATCTCTTACAATGTGGGAATCATTATACTGATTAACCAGAGCCTTGAACTTATCAGTAACATTATTCCTGAAATAATCAACCTGGCACAAATCGCAGATATCTTCATCCATCTGATCAGAAAAATCAATGGCAGCTTCAATCTGGGCGGACATCTGTAAAAAAAAATTCCTGATCAATTCAATGGCAGAGCTAAAGTCACCTTTTATATGGCTTGTGGCAACCTCAAGGGCTTTTTTTGTCTTTGCATTAATAATGTCAACAACAGCCTCTGCCTGGCTTAAATCGATACGACCGCTTAAAAATGCCCGTTTTGTGAATTCACCGGGCTCGGCAAGCCTTCCACCATGTTTTAATACCAGCTCCAGAACCGATTGAATAACGACCTGGCCGCAATGGGCATGGATCTCCACCACATCATCTCTGGTATAAGAATTTGGGGCAAGCATAATAAGAAGAAGAATTTCATCAATTACGCTTTTATTTTCAAAATCAACTATATATCCATGATGAATAGTATGGGATTTTAACTGAAAACAATTATTCTTTTTCAAAACAGGGAATCTTTTGTGGAGAGGCCCCCTGTGAAAAATTGAAGATACAATTTTTATTGCATCTGTGCCGGAAATTTTTATTATGCCTATACCACCATTTCCGGCCGGAGTTGCCATGGCAACTATTGTTGAACTATTCATAAAAAAAATAAAAAAATCCTGTTGAGGATGGGTAATTTATTTCATCCCCAAGCCTAAGTAGTTACATTATTTCTATTTTCTGGGGAATATTACCAGTCTGCGATAATAATTTTTTCCCACGCTCATGGTCTTCACCTGCTTATTATTCTTTAAGGCGATATGTATTATTCGCCTGTCATAAGAATTTAGTTTTCCTATGGAAAAGGGCTTATTTTTCTTTACGGCTTTTTCAGCCATACGCTGGGCAAGTTCCACCAAATTGTTCTGTTTTATTTTTAAATATTCTCCAACATCTATCTGAACACGAATTCTGTCTTTATGGTGTTTATTAATGATTTTCTCGACAACATATTGAATAGCCTCAAGGGTTTTCCCCCGTCTTCCAATGAGAACAGCAGTATTCCCGCCTGTAATATTAAAGAGAAGCTCATCATTACTTTCATCCATGGTAATAGTGGCGTCTGTTGTAATCAAATCAATAATCCGCTGTAAAGCTTTCTTTCCTAAAATTGCAGGGGGATCATCAAATGTATAACTCGTGAAATCTTCAATAATTTCTTCAAACTCAGGGGTATCAGGAGAAACCGCATCATTTTTTTTATCTTCAACAGTAACAGCAGCCTTTTCGACCTCAACCTCTACCTCAACTTCAACATCATTTTTTTCATGTTCATCCACGGCATCAACAGGTGTTGCCTGGGATTTTTCATTCTTTTGATAAAAAACCTTAATACGAGCTTTTTTAACTCCAACCAGCCCAAAAATACCCGTGGAGCCATAGGAAATTACATCGTACTTTAATTTTTCTTTTTTTACGCCTAACTCTTTACATGCTGTCAGGACAGCAGCATCTATATCTTTACCTTCAAATTCTAGAATAGACGACATAAAACCTCCGTCTTTTATATATATTTTTTCTGAATATAATATTGTTGCGTAATCGATACAATATTGTTTATTAACCAATACAAAACAAGACCAGAAGAAAAATTAATAAATATCACAGTAAACATAATCGGCATAAATGTCATTAACTTGGCCTGGAGAGGGTCCCCCCCCATGGGTGGTGCCATCTTTTGCTGCAGGAACATGGTCCCGCCCATTATAATCGTCAGCACAGGAATTCCGCAGGGGGGCTGCATAAAGGGTATTGAAAAACCAAAATCAAAAAGACGATCAGGAGCTGAAAGATCGTGAATCCATCCAAAAAAAGGAGCGTGCCTTAATTCTATTGCCTCATAGAGCATCCTGTAAAGTGCGAAAAAAATCGGGATCTGAACCACCATGGGGAGACATCCACCCAGAGGATTTACTTTATAGGTTTTATATAAACCCATTACTTCCATATTCATTTTTTGTTTGTCATGTTTATATTTTTCTCTTATTTCAGCCATCAATGGCTGCAGTTTCTTCATTTCGGCCATTGACTTATAACTCTTGGAACCAAGGGGCCAAAGGATCAGTTTAATCAAAAGGGTTAAAATAATAATAGCCATACCATAGTTTGGAATAAGACCATACAAAAAATTCATAACCATAACACAGGGTTTGGCAAGAAAATCGAACATACCAAAATGAATTGCCTTGTCAAGGTCAAGGTCGAATTCCTTAAGAATTTTCATGCTTTTGGGCCCAAAAAAAAGATCATGACCATAAACATGGCTGGAACCTGGAGCAATCATGGCCCTGGGATGCATATAAACAGCCTTTATTTTTTTTTCCTTTTCAAGAAAAAGGAGCATGCTGGCCTGTTCTGGTGTTTTTGGAATAATGCTCGACATAAAATAACGGTCCTGAAGAGCAATCCAGGCTATTTTTCCTGTGTATGTATCCTTTTTGGCAATCTTTTTTAATTTTACCTGATCCAGTTTATTGTCAATTAAGGCCGAAGGCCCTTCAAACCCAAGACTGCTTTTCTCTTTTGGCAAATTATCCTGGAGAGAAAGGATTAAATTATCATCAAAAGTTCTTTTTGAATTATTGGTGATAATAATATCCAGGCCTATCAAATAAGTCTCAGGAGAAAAAAGATACCTTTTTTCAACAATTATTCCTTCGGGAGATTCCCACAAAAAAGATATTTTCATGGGAGCATTACGGATTTCAAGATAATCAGAAGAAAGTTCAACCGAAAAAATCGCATTCTCAATCCCGGGGATTCCATTACCGGCAAAACCGGCCTGGAGAGTTCCCCCTTTCAGATTTGCGGGAATCATTTCCAGGGGCGGAGATTTCAATTCTGCTTTTTCCCTGTATTCTTTTAAAACAAAACTTTCAAAAACAGCACCAGCTTCAGATATCTTAAGCCTATATAGTGGGGTATTAACGGTTATCAACCTTGCCGCCTTAAAAGCAGAATCAATAATTTCTTTATTCTTTTTCAGCATTTGCTCGGTCAAATCAGACCTTACCTGCGATAAGGATGTTTGAGATAAATTTTCTTTTGCAGCTTCAATTACTCTATTATTTTCTGTTCTCTGGTGAACATTTTCCTTATCAACAAAAAAAAACTCCCACAGAAAAAATACAAGTACTGAAAGTGCAATAGCCATAAAGAGACGCCGTTGCTCCATGTTTAACTCCTAAATTGGCAGATATAAATAGTGTCTGAAAGAAAACTCTCTTTTTCGTCCATATCTGCATGTGACAAAAATTTTAACCCTCGAAATACTCAATCTATTCCTGAGGTTAAATTTCTCGACCTGTGCGGTTAGCTATTAGCTATCAGGTGTTAGGTGTTAACCTTGAAAAATAACACCCAGTGGGTGAGAACACATCCTGTGATCATTTTAGCTAACAGCTAACTGCTAAAGGCTAACCGCACAGCTTGAAATTTTTTGTACTCTGTGATTTGAACAAAAAATTCTGGTTTCCCCTGGGAGATTAAATATACATTTTTAAAAAAAACAGAGGGACTGAGTTGCACCATTTCCCGTAAAGGATTGTTAAAAAGTAATGGGGTAAAATAACTTAACAAAAGGATTTCTTTTTTTTTGATGGGAAGAGTGGGGCTGACTCCGGGACAGGGTCAAATCCCCCAGGATTAAAGGGATGACACCGCGAGATTCTTTTTAATGATAACAAAAGCCCTTTAAAAGGACCAAAACGAATTACTGCAAGGCAGGCATATTCAGAGCAGGATGGATAAAAGCGACAAACAGGGGGGAAAACAGGAGATAAAATATATTGATACATTTTTATACAAAATACTATTATTTTTATAAGAGGCTTAGTAATTATTTAATCTCCTGTGGAGTTCATCAAAAATATATTGAAGGGATGAGAAAATCTCGCTGGATGACAATTGTGCAACTCCCTTTTTGACAATAATATTAACATCACAGTTGCCTGTTACCTTGTGCCTGTTAAGTCTGAAATATTCACGGGTTAACCGTTTGATCCTGTTGCGGGCAGGCGCATGGCCTATTTTTTTAGTTACTGTAACGCCAAGGCGGAGGCTTTCCCCCCTGCCTGGCAAATACAGCGCAAGAAATGACCTGTTAACAATTTTTTTCCCATATTTTGATAACCTTATAAATTCAGGCCGCTTTAAAATTCTTTCCTTTTTGGTGAATGTATATACATCCAAGTATGTGGCTCCCTGTACCCATATAATTGGCCCAAGGGGAACCCACGCCTCCCCAGGATTTTTCCATAAGCCGTGTAAAATAAAAATCTGTTCAAGGCCAATCAATTTGCAAAAGAAGTATTTGTGGGATATATTTATTTAAACGGTTAAACGGCTTCTTCCCCGTGCTCTTCGCCTGTTAATAACCCTTCTTCCTGCTTTTGACGACATTCTTTTCAAAAACCCGTGGGTTCTTGCCCGTTTAATCCTGCTTGGCTGATATGTTCTTTTCATAGACCTGCACCTTGCATCCTGTAGATTTCAACATAAATTCACTCTGTTATCGATTAGGATCGTAAATTTTTATTTCATCCCCAATCCTTAGAAACTTTTTCTGTAACCTTGTGAATTTAATTAACCATAATATTTAGGTTTAATTTAATAATATGAAAAAATAGTTTAAAAAATAAAGACTACTGTTTAACAAAAAAAAACAGTTTGGTCAAGTCCAAAAAATACAGGTCAGTACCTTACTTCTGAAATCCTGTTATAAAAACAGGAAAACCCAGTGGTGTCCGGTTAGGAAATTACAAAAAAAACAATACGGAAAGTTTAATTGTTTTTTCCGCTATTAAAAAACAAATCTCTTGAATTTCTAAGTTTGCTTCGCCAAAATTGCGAAACTCGCTCGTGCCTCGCTCAAACAATCGCAATTTTTTGGCTACGCTGCACTAAGAAATTCTAAGAAATTTATTCAATACGCTACAAAAACAAGTAAACTTGCCCTCTGGCAAGATTCTAACCGAACACTTCTGAAAAATTTTATTCGGCACTATTTACAAAAAAAGAAAAACTTAACAGCCTTTTCAAAAACCTGTTGAAAAGGCTGTTAAATTATCCTTTCCAAAAAGGCTGTTAAGTTTTTTAATATAAAAATTATTTAAGCTGTGCAGTTAGCCAACCGCGCAGGTCGAAATTATTTAAATGACAATCTATGCCCTATTCATCCTTGCTGCTCAAATCAGAACCAGCCTTAATCTTTAACAGCTCATACCGGTTATTATACTCCTGCTCCAATTTGGCGGTCAGTTTTTTAGACTCTTCAGGAAAACTTTTTTGCAAAGAAGCATACCGGACTTCCCCT
>DAOWMW010000254.1 GCA_030642865.1 Desulfobacteraceae bacterium | reverse complement strand
AGACCAGGTCTTTTTTTTAATTCTATATTTTCAGGCAAAGGTTCCACAAGGTTTATAAAAAGATTGTAACCTGCTTTAAGAAGAATTTCTTTTTTATCCGTTAAATTCAGCTGCCAGTTAGGATATACCCAATAAAGAGAACCATATTTTTTTACCCATCCTTCTTCTTTTTTTGGACTGAGAAAAGACTGGTTCGGCTTAATTTTTTCTGAAATTATTCTTGATATACAAAGGGGCCAGTTGCCGGAAATAACTATTCCCAGCGGGATATCACATTTTTCAGGAAGGGATAAAAGATTATTTTTGCCGGATTCAGGATTCACAATAGCCCCTGAAAACCCCATGGAAGCAATTAGATTGATGGATAAATGATTGGCAAGGTTGCAAAAGGGGCCAGCCCAGATATTCAACCCCTTGATATTATTAAAAAAAGATATTTGCCAGGGAGCATTCAGGACAAAATTTTTATAGCCTTTTTCAAGGAGGAGGTTTATATTCTCTTTTATTTTGTCTTCATCTTCGGGCCATATTGCAGGGGGAAGCCACCACCATAATTTTTTCAAATAAGTCTTCACAGCTTTTTTCACGGTGAGGGGAGAGATCCATAATCCAATATCTCCCCGGGGAGTTTTTCCGTCATATCCCCTGTATATATAGATTTCCGTATTCTGCAGCTTTTTTCGGCTCTTTTTTTTAAAAAGGAACTCGGCTGGAGCTTTGTGCTTCAGGTCTTCCTTGTTTTTCTCCAGGTTTTTTTTGATTTTGACAAGATCATTTTCCAAATGATCCAGTTTATCCTGGAGCTCTTTTTCTTCCCTGTCCGTAAGGCAGACAGGGGCACCATGTTTAAACTTTTTTTCTGGTATTTGCAGGTAATACCGGCCTTTTTTCGGCACATATTTTCCCACCCTGGCTATCTGGTGCCATGGTTCGTCTTCATAGCCAATACGCAGAATATCATTTGCAAGAAGCTTTTCCCGTGTTATAAGATAAGGCTTTTTTCTGGAGCCGCTTACCTTACCCACAAAAAGCCCTGACCCTGTATGACTTGTTTCCCGTATGGGAGTATATGAACGCTGGGGGAGAAAATTATAGTGGGTCATTTGTCTGCCAAGGGCCTGGCTAAGAAAAGCCAGGGCAGTTTTTTTCATTTTTGGATCTTTTCCCGAGTCCCTCAGAATTTTATATGCCGAAACAGTATAGTAAACATAGTGGGCACCTTTTTTTCGGCCTTCGATTTTCCATACTCTGATTCGCGGGATATCAAGAATGGTTTTAACAAGGGTGTCCAGGCCAAGATCAATACAGGAAAAGAATTTTCCATTAGTATCTTTTTGGGAATAGACTCTTCGGCAGGGCTGAACGCATCTTCCCCTTAATCCGCTTTTCCCGCCTAAATAGCTGCTCCAGTAGCATCTTCCTGAAACACCGTAGCAAAGAGCTCCATGGATGAACATTTCAAGGTCAAGGGTGGAGGGGCAGGTTTTGGCCATCGATTTTATCTCATCAATATTAAGTTCCCTTGGGATGACAACTTTGTCTATTCCGAATTTTTCATGAACCAGTTCCAATCCACCTGGAGAACTTAAATTTGCCAGGGTGGATAAATGAATCTCCCCTGAAAAATCGATTTGCCTTGCTATTTCAACATAAGAAAGATCCTGAATTATTATGGCATCAGGCTTGACATCTTTTTCCAGTTTTATTAATAGTTCTTTTGCCTTCCCAAGATCGTCAGATTTTAAAAGAGTATTCAAGGTTATATATACCTTGATGTTTTTTTTATGAGCAAGTTTGATTAGCAAAGCAAGCTGGTCTTCAGTAAAGTTTGATGCTTCCATGCGTGCTGAAAAAGTTTTGAGCCCGCAGTAGATTGCATCTGCACCTGCCGCGACTGCGGCAAGAAAAGAGCCTCTGCTGCCAGCCGGAGCCAGAATAAGAGGATGCGGGGTATTTTTATTCATAAATTAACCCTTGACATATTTGTTGGTATGTGAATTTTTGGCTTTGGTCATATAGACCATCAGGTGTCAAAGCCGAGTGCATTGCCGAAATCAGACCTGAATTTTTCATTCTATCTTTTTTAAAAGGGGTTGTAAATATTATGTTTGCAGAAACAATATCATTTCCAGTGGCATTTTTAGCAGGATTGCTATCTTTTTTTTCTCCATGCGTATTTCCTCTAATACCTGCATATTTTTCATTTATTACAGGTTTTTCATTGGAAGATCTAACAGAGGAGACAAGCCCTGGGATGAGGAGAAAGGTTCTTTTTTCCACGATTTTTTTTGTTTCTGGGTTTTCACTTGTTTTTATTATATTGGGATCATCCGCGTCATTAATAGGCGGGTTTATTTCGCAATATATAAAGCATATAAAAATTATAGGCAGCCTGGTAATTATTATTTTTGGATTCCATTTAACAGGCTGGCTTAGAATCGGCGGTCTGGAATTTGAAAAAAGGGTTCATATTGAAAAAAGACCAATACATTTTTTAGGAGCGGTTCTGGTTGGCATGGCCTTTGGAGCAGGCTGGACCCCCTGTATCGGTCCTTTGCTCGGTTCCATACTGGCAATAGCCGCGAGCAAAGACTCCGTGGGGCAGGGCATTTTACTCCTTGGAACATATTCTGCGGGACTTGCCATCCCTTTTTTGATCATCTCGCTTTTTATAAATTATATTCTTGTATTTATAAAAAAAGCATCAAAAATATTGAAATATATCAATACTGCAGCAGGAATTCTATTAATTGTCTTTGGTCTTTTTCTTTTATGGAGTACTTTTATTTGAAAAAAATCGGAATTGGTCATGATCAAGTAGGGGCTCCCCTTGTGGGTGCCCAAAATGCATACCAGGGAATGATATAATCAAGTTCAGCCCTGATGGGTT
>DAOWMW010000154.1 GCA_030642865.1 Desulfobacteraceae bacterium | reverse complement strand
TTGCCAAAGAAGCGGTTTTAACGGCAAAAGCCATGGGTAATGATGTTGAATCGATTTTTGACGTGGGGGTTGCAGGAATTCACAGATTATTTGATCATAAAAAACTGATTGATCAGGCTAAAGTTCTGGTTGTGGTGGCAGGAATGGAAGGGGCACTTCCCAGCGTGGTGGCAGGGCTTGTAAACAGACCTGTGATTGCGGTTCCCACAAGTATTGGTTATGGAACAAACCTTGGGGGACTAACCCCCCTTTTTGCCATGCTCAACTCCTGCAGTTCAAATGTTGCAGTGGTCAATATTGATAATGGCTTTGGGGGCGGATACATGGCTTCGGTTATTAATCGGGCATAGGGAAAAAAAGGGTGTTACATCTTAATGCATATACAACAAATATCTACACAAATGGGTCTTCATCCTTCGCAGGTTAAGGGGGTGGCCGATCTTCTGGAACAAAACTCAACAATCCCCTTTATTGCAAGGTATCGAAAGGAAGTAACAGGGAGCCTTGATGAAATCACCCTGAGGTCAATACGTGATCTGTTAAAACAGCTAAAAAAACTCGATTCCCGTAAAAAAACAATCATAAAATCGATGGAAGAACAGGGGCATCTAACAGATCATTTAAAATCAAAAATAGCAAAAGCAGAAACACTTACCATTCTCGAAGATATTTATCTTCCCTGGAAACCCAAACGGAGAACCAGGGGGGCATTTGCCAGAGAAAAAGGGCTTTCCCCCCTTGGTGAACTCATATTTGCTCAAAAAGGGGTGAACCCGGAGAATGCTGCCTTAAAATTTATAGCCCCTGAAAAAGAAGTCAGAACAACAGAAGATGCATTATCAGGAGCAAGGGATATTATTGCTGAAATTGTTAATGAAGATCAAAAAGCACGGGAATTGTTACGCTGTTTATTTGAGACTAAAGGGGTTATCTTTAGTAATGTTGTTCCCGGCATGGAAAAAAAAGGTGTAAAGTATAAAGATTATTTTCTACTGGAAGAGCCTGCTTCCATTGCTCCATCACACCGCATTCTGGCAATACGCCGGGGGGAAAAAGAAAAAGTTTTAAAATTCAGGATATTACCCGAGGAGGATAAAGCCCTCAACATACTTGAGAATAAGTTCATGAAAGGTTCAGGAAAAGATTCTCTCCAGGTACGCCTGGCAATCCATGACAGCTATAAAAGGCTTCTTCTCCCTTCCATGGAAACCGAAATAAAAACAGCTTTAAAAACACGCGCAGATTCGGAAGCCATAAAGGTTTTTTCAGAAAATTTACAAGAGCTCCTCATGGCCCCTCCCCTTGGAGCCAAACGAATAATGGCCATAGACCCCGGATATAGAACAGGATGCAAGGTTGTATGTCTTGACAGGCAGGGAAAATTTCTTCACTATGATGTTATTTTTCCCGGTATTTCGGGAAAAAAGACTTCCCTGGCCGCAAAAACCATAAATAAGCTGTGGGATAAATTTAAGATCGAGGCAATAGGAGTGGGTAATGGAACCAGAGGCCGTGAAACAGAGTTGTTTTTAAAAGATATGGGGCTCCCTGAAAAAATTCAGGTGATTTCTGTTAATGAAAGTGGAGCATCAATATATTCAGCCTCCAAAACAGCCAGGGAAGAATTCCCTGATCTCGATTTAACAGTAAGAGGTGCTATTTCAATAGGAAGGCGGTTAATGGACCCTTTGTCCGAGCTTGTGAAAATAGACCCCAAATCGATAGGTGTGGGACAATACCAGCATGATGTTAATCATGCCCACCTGAAAAAATCCCTGGATGATACTGTAATGAGCTGTGTTAACTCTGTTGGTGTCAATGCTAACCAGGCAAGTCTTTCCCTTTTCAGCTATGTATCGGGAATCGGCCCCGGCCTTGCAAAAAATATCGTGGAATATAGAGATAAAAACGGACCTTTTAAAAATAGACGTGAATTACTTAATGTTCCAGGGCTTGGTTCCAGGGCATTTGAACAGGCCGCAGGTTTTTTAAGAATCGAAAACGGAAACATATCCCTGGATGCCAGTGCTGTTCACCCGGAAAGTTATCATGTTGTGGATATGATGGCAAAGGATCAAAAAACAACTGTGGAACAGATAATGGAATCAGATTCCGCAAGAAAGAAAATTGATATTTCAAAATATGTTTCAGCCGTAACTGGTCTCCCCACGTTAAATGATATTATGGAAGAACTTGCCAGACCCGGCCGTGATCCGCGAAAAAATTTTGAAACTTTTAACTTCGCAAAAAATATTAATAAGCCCGAAGATTTAAAATCAGGGATGAGAATCCCTGGAATCATCACAAATGTAACATCCTTCGGTGCTTTTATTGATATTGGAGTACATCAGGACGGGCTTGCCCATATTAGTGAGCTTGCGGACAAATTTGTAAAAGATCCTTCAAAAATAGTTAAAGTTAACCAGAAGGTCAATGTAACTGTTCTC
The DNA here is from genome assembly GCA_030642865.1 of Desulfobacteraceae bacterium. Taxonomy (GTDB): domain Bacteria; phylum Desulfobacterota; class Desulfobacteria; order Desulfobacterales; family BuS5; genus DAOWMW01. The sequence continues at coordinate 2,074 of DAOWMW010000154.1, read as the reverse complement.
AATATTGATCTTAAACGAAACCGTATTTCGCTCTCAATGAAAAGTGGGGGAGTAAAACCCATGATCTGAAAAAAACAGATCCTTCTAACATGGATCTTAAGATAATAGTTTTCGACCTGTGCGGGTAGCAGGAATTAACACCCAGTGGATGAAGATTTTCAGATAATACATTTCACTTTGGCCAGAGGGAGGAAGGCGGGCACAAGAACAAGTAATTATGGGTAATTTATAAAATTCACGATCCTTATGGGTTCTTTCTCACAACCAGTTCTTTAACAGGGGTCCCATCACTCCATGTTCCCATAAATCGTTGTTCCCTGGTATTTCCCAGGGCGAATTTGCTGTTTTTTTTAAAAAAAGCGGCATCAGTCAATCCATCAAACAGTTTCCATAAACCGTAATAATCCAAGGCATCAATGGTTCTCCTTTCCTTGATACTTCTGCGCCTCCTTTTTTTTCTCACAGGTTTATCCTTTAAGATTGATTTGTTAAATTTATATTTTCCCAGGGATTTTATTGTCTTGATTTTTCCGGTTTTATTCCTGGGACACCGATATTGAGGATCAGGGGCTGATGGAGTGAAATGATCAGCTACAAGTGGCGGGACCCCATGATCGTCGGAGATAAGGGTTATATAATTTTTGTTTTGCCCGGGTACACGAACACTTTCTCTGAAAATTCTTTTAGCATCAATATCTTTAACCACAGTATCCTTATCTCCCACCACCGCAAGTAGTAAGACATCTTCAGGAATTGCTTTTAAATTGACCAATGGTATATTCATCCGTTTCCATTTATTCCAGGTTATTCCCGGCGCAATGCACATCACAGCGCGAGGAACAGGAAGTCCTTTTTTTTTGGCAAGAGCTGCTAAATTGGCAGCAATAATTCCTCCGGCGGAATGCCCCACGAATGCTACCCTGGATAAATCCGGTTTCACATGCTCTTTTTCCGATTGAAGAGTTAAAAAAGCATTTTTTACTGCTTTTAGGGCGTTTGGGGTAAAAGTTTTTGCCTGGGCCAAGGCATGAGCCTGATAGCGTGGAAAAATTACAATATTTCTCCGTTTTACAATATGATCAATCCAGGCCCCGTAAATTTTGGGGTCCATTGCCAGCCACCCATGGATAAAGACTACAAGAGGGGCCTTCTTCGGTTTGGGGCTGCTGGGCTCAAAAACCCAGTACTCTTCCCCACCCCTGCCGTAATGATAGATGGTCACTGATCGGTGTTCATGGTTAAAACCACGCTTACTGACCAGGGGGTTTTTCGGCTTAAGAGGTTGTACCGGTTCTCCTTTTGAATATGGTGTAAAACAGAATAAGAAGATCAACAGCATTGTAATACGTAAAAAATTTAATTGCATTATGGACTCTTTTTTATGGTTCATCGCTGATTAGTGTGATGATTAGTCGAAATTTTCTATGGCATGTCGTTGCCAGGTTTTTTCTGTAAACGAATTAATTAGTATTTACAGCAGATTACAGGTAGAACCTGTCTTGCAGAGATATTTGCAAGAATTTAGGTAATTGAGGAATTTACACTAATCCGGGCTGCGCCTCTTTTATTTGTAAATATTTAATTCTTTAAAAAATGGTAACTATTCAGCTAATATCTAAAACAACAGGTTTGCAAAGTTTGGAAACATAAGTGAATATTTTAAAAATTTGGGTTGCGGGCACCGCCCGCTTTAGATATGTACCCCGATTTTATTAATTTATCAATATTTCCCTGGACAATTGTTATTTTGGCCTTATACAATACTCTGATACTCCATCGCCGGAGGATAACAGGTATGGTAAAATTTAACAGGTTGTGATAAATGAAAGTGAAATTGTATTTACCATGGGCTTTATAAATAATGCCCATCCATATTTCTGGATAAAATCAGTGTTGGTCAAAGCATGGCAATCAAGCTTTTGGCTGTTTGACCCTGGCGAGTTCCAGAAGTTTTCAAAGTTTATTATTGCTCAGGGCAGGGCCGAAATCAGGACTAAACCCAAAAATCACATATGATAGTCACATTCCCTTTTCTGGCCCTGTGCCAATTTTTGAAATCGGGTTATTATCTGAC
>DAOWMW010000209.1 GCA_030642865.1 Desulfobacteraceae bacterium | reverse complement strand
GGCTGGCTTCAAAAATAATCCGGCCATCCTCGATTACAGCCCCGGAAAGGATATTTGCCCCGGGTGCAACATGGACAGGTACAGATTCCCCGGTGATGGAACTTTGATTCACCGATGCCTCGCCACTGACAACAACGCCGTCAAGGGGAATTATTTCGCCTGCGCCGCAGATAACCCGATCACCAATGCGGGCATCAGTATAGTTTATTTCAACCTCCTGGCCATCAATTTCAATCCATATTTTTTCAACCTGCGGTTTGAGCAGGTTTTTGAGCAATCCTGTTGTCCTGTTTTCGCTGAGTTCTTCCATGTACCTGCCGGTGGAGAGCATGAAAACAATGATTGCGGCGGTAAAATAATCCTGGCATACCATACAGAAGGTGAGGGCGGAAGCGTCAAGCACTTCGACCTTGATGCCTCGAGTCCACAGGGTCACAATACCATCAAGCATGACAGGGGCTGATAATAAAATGGCTGTGGCTGCGCTGGCCAGCGAAGGGAGAAAGAGGATAGATAATGCAGCAACACCGCGGAAAGCTAGCGGGAGTATGGAATTCAGGGTACGGCGGTCGCCCCTGCCTTTGAATAATGCATCGGGGAGATCACTGAAACGGGATAAAACCTCATTACGGGTTTTATTCAAACCGTCATATTGAATAATGACAGATGCCGCCAGAGTGTTGAGCCGAATGTGAGTGACGCCAGAAATACTTTCCAGAGCAGCTTCGAAATAGTCGGGATCAAGATTCCGTTTTTTCAGTATTTTGCTGCGCAGGCGAATCCGCTGGGGAATTTCATGGACAATGGTGTATGGTGCAGATAATCTATTCATCGGTCCTTTGAATTTTTTTCTCAACGCGGTCAGGCATAAAATGATTGATGGCAAATCCCGTTGCTGCCAGTGCCCCTGCTGCCAGAACAACAGAAGAGGCTGAGAGGCGAGTCGCGGCTGAAAAGATCAGGGTGGATGCGGCTCCCTTGGCCAGGCCGTTTAGCACGGCCATCCCTGGTGACATGGTGCCTTGTTTTACATCAGACATGTTTGCACCAATGGCCATGGATCCGGCAAGAAGAATAGTGGTGGCCATTTCAACTGGAGAAATGGCTGGCGGATCAATAACCCGCGGCTTCCATATATTTGTCATTTTATACTCCTTCCATCAAAAGAGCCGTTACTTCGTCTTTTCGTAAACTAAAGTTACAGCATTTCGGTTTAATCCCAAGGGGATCACCCCTGTTTATTATAAATTCGGTACCCTTGATAAGCCCCAGGGCTAAAGGCTTTTTCCGATACTTTTCAGCCCTTTTTTTTAAAGCCTGCCATTTTGTGCGAACCCTAAGGCAATCTATTTGCTATTATTTATTTCTCCTGTACAACCTGTATTTTAAGAGCCATGCCGCTGCCAAGCACATAGCGATTATTGTTTTTGGCGATTAATACAGCCCCATGCCTGCATTGTATTGTTTTAATAACATCATCAATCTGAATTCCCATGCAGAGGAGTCTTTGCTGAATGTTTCTACCGCAATGCACGGATACAATTCGAACCATTTCACCCTCGCCAGCTAGGGAAAGGGGAAAGGATTGCTGGTAGTTTTGTTGTTTTTTTTTATGTTTTTTCTGTCTCATCAAGTGGCTTTTTCTATTCCAGGGGCTTTTTCAGTTTTATAAAGTGTTATATAAAGATAGTTTGTTTCCACAGATCAGTGATCTGGCCCTTTGCTGAAAAGTGGGTTTCGAGGCTTTATATTCTTTATTTTTTTTAAAAGATACAGGTAATAAAAGTATACTCACTTAATTAGATTTCTCTAGCTAAGTGAGTATACTCTTATTCATATAAAACGCGATTTGTCAATTTTTTCCAGTGGTGTCAGGTGAGGAAATTGCAAGAAACAAAATACTTGAAAATTTTCAAGCTGTGCGGTTAGCAGTTAGCCAAAATAAGCACAAGATATTTTGCTATAGATTTTTACCCACTGGGTGCTATTTCCTGCTGATGTAATACCTCGGTTTTTCAAAGTAGGGGCGGATTCCATATCCGCAGGGCAGAAAAGGATTCTTCCGGGCAACTACAGAGGGTTTGCCCCTGCTCAGGTTGTAATTAGATCGGCAAATCTGAGGATACCAGACAGATGTTGAATGGTTTCATGCAAAAGCTAACACCTAATAGTTAACCGCACAGGTCGAAAATTTTACGAATTTTATTCAAAAAGAAGTATAGTAAAAAAGATTATTTTTTACAACTTAAAATAGATCTACTAAACTTGACCCACCCAATAAAAAAAATAAAACCTGAATTTTATAATACTCCCCAAAAACTGGACAGTTGTTTAAAGTGTAAAATGAGTATATCCTGATTACAGACATCGGAAGTCATAACTTGAATAAAATACGTAACGCCTTATTATTCAAAGGCCTCTCACTATCATACAATGATTTATTGGATACAAACAAATAAAAAGATTGATTAAAAAAATGGACATTTACAGACACAACATACTTAATTTTAAAAATTTTTTATGTTTAATGTAAATTTTTGTTGTTAAAAATATTTTTTTGTAATATCTTAAAAAATTCTACACTATGTATCTTGCGGAGCTGAGCAAAGTCTCAAAGGATAAAATTTTGATTTTAAATTTAGATCAAAAAATTTACATTTATAAAAAACAGATCACAAGCATACTTAATAAAAATGTTGACCCTGCACAGATTTTTCCAAAAAATGGACGGAGCCTGCTAAAATCATCTGCGGTTTTTTTATTGATGGGGACAAAATATAATGAGAAAAAATCCGAGCCTGAACTTTGCCTTATTTTAAATAAACGTTCCCTTGCGGTTAGACAGCCAGGGGATATTTGCTGCCCTGGGGGAGGTATTTCAACCCTACTGGATCCTGTGATTGCAAAATTTTTAACATTGCCGGCTTTTCCCATGGCACGCTGGAAGCACTGGAAAAAATGGCGCATGCAGCACCCCAGGGAAGCACGGAAACTGGCAGTTGTTTTTGCAGCATGCTTGCGTGAAAGTCTTGAGGAAATGTGCCTGAATCCTTTTGGAGTGCAGCTTTTAGGCCCCCTTCCCATGGAATATCTGTTATTATCCGACAAAATGCTTTATCCCATTGTTGGCTGGGTTTTAAAACAAAAAGAATTTATCCCCAACTGGGAGGTGGATAAAATATTATATATTCCTGTAAAAAATTTACTGAATTATGAGAATTATGGAAAATTCAGCATCCAGTTACTTCCCAATATTAAGAAAAATGTTGTAAAAAACAGATATTACCAATGTTTTATTCACAATGATCAAAATGGTAAGGAGCTTTTATGGGGAGCAACTTACAGAATTGTAATCCGTTTTATGAAAACTGTTTTTGGATTTAAACCCCCTGAGAATGAATCCCTGCAGCTTATTAATGCTCAATTTTATAAAACATACCCTGAAGCTTTTACTGAATAGCTATTCTTAGGGATCGTGAATTTTATAAATTACCCGGAATTACTTGTTCTTGTGCCCCTCTTCTGTGTTGCATCAATGGCCAAAATTGCGTAGGGGCATCCCTTGTGGGTGCC
>DAOWMW010000194.1 GCA_030642865.1 Desulfobacteraceae bacterium | reverse complement strand
CAATGGGAGAGTAAAAACCATGAATTTAGCAGAATATGCCATCAAAAAGAAGACAGTAACTCTGGTATTAACTGTCATGCTTGTTGTTGGTGGAATCTTTACTTTTACCAAGATAGGAATGCTTGAAGATCCTGAATTTACCATCAAAGTTGCTGTTGTAATCACTGCCTATCCAGGCGCTTCTGCTAAAGAGGTGGAAGAAGAGGTGACAGATGAGATTGAAACAGCTATTCAGCAGCTCGGGCAGCTTGATGAACTAGAATCCATCAGCAAGCCCGGATTATCCATCATTACTGCCACAATGAGAGATAAATATGGTACAAATGAACTTCCCCAGGTGTGGGATGAATTACGCAGAAAAGTTGGAGATGCCCAGAGAAACCTTCCTCCCGGAGCGCTGCCATCCATTGTTAATGATGACTTTGGTGATGTTTTCGGTATCCTGCTGGCTGTCACTGCCAAGGGTTACTCTTATAAGGAGTTAAAAGATGCAGTGGATTATCTTCGCAAGGAACTGCTGCTTGTTAATGATGTTTCCAAAGTAACCCTGTGGGGAGCACGCACTGAAGCAATTTTTGTTGAGATTTCCACTTCAAAACTTGCCCGGCTGGGCATTGGTCTTGACACTGTTTATAATGCACTTCATGAACAAAATATGGTGGTCCCGGCAGGTTCCATGAAAGTCGGCCCTGAATATATTCGCATCGCCCCCACAGGAGAGTATGAATGCATTGAAAGCATTAAAAATCTGCAGATCCGCGGTGCACAGACTGACACTGTAATTTACCTAAAAGATATTGCCGAAATTACCCGTGATTACATTGATCCACCATCAGAAGTTCTTCATTTTAATGGAGTTCCGGCAGTTTCCATTGGTATTTCCATTGCCAAAGGCGGTAATGTTGTAAAGCTTGGAGAGGCTGTTAATAAACGTCTTGATGAATTAACTGAAATGCTGCCCGTTGGTATGGAACTTAATGTTATTAATTTCCAGGCCACGGATGTTACCGTGGCTATTAAAGCCTTTGTAATGAACTTTCTTAGCGCCATTGGTATTGTTGTTATTGTGCTTCTTATTTTCATGGGTCTTAGAAGCGGCCTTTTGATCGGTGCAGTTCTTGCCATTACTGTTCTTGGTACCCTGATTTTTATGAATATGTGGGGAATCAGTCTTGAAAGAATTTCCCTTGGCGCCCTTATTATTGCCCTTGGCATGCTTGTTGACAATGCTATTGTTGTCACAGAAGGTATGCTGATTAGAATCCAGGCAGGTAAAGACAGGATAAAAGCTGCTGCCGAGGTGGTAAGCCAGACCCAGATGCCGCTTCTTGGCGCAACAATAATAGCTATCCTTGCCTTCTGGGGTATTGGTATGTCCCAGGACAGCTCAGGAGAATTTTGCCGCTCACTTTTTCAGGTTATGTTAATCTCTCTGATGATGAGCTGGATTATTGCAATTACCATCACCCCGCTGTTCTGCAAAATATTTTTAAAAAGCGGTGGTTCGGCCGAAGAGATGGGAGATCCCTACAAAGGTGTTATCTTTGTAACCTATAAAAAAATCCTGAGCCTCTGCATCCGGGTGCGCTGGATAACTCTATTAGTTATAATCGCCATACTTGCCAATTCAATCTATGGTTTTGGTTTTTTAAAGGGAAGTTTTTTTCCTCCCTCGACCAAACCAATGTTTCTGGTGCATTACTGGTTGCCGTCTGGAACTGATATCCGGCAGACTGTTGCTGATATCAGCACCATTGAAAAACATATTATTGAAGATGAACGTGTCACTTCCGTTGCCTCCTACATTGGCAATGGTGCACCCAGGTTTATTCTGACTTTTGCACCGGAACAGACCAGTGATGATGGTTATGGCCTCATGCTTGTCTCTGTTAATGATTATAAAGACATTAATACTATAATTCCTGAAATAAAAACTTATATCACAGATAATTATCCCGATGCCTACCCGGTTTTAAGAAAGTTTGCTTTAGGCCCTGGAACCGATTATGACATTGAAGCCAGGTTTTCGGGCCCGGATGCAAAAATACTTTGGGAACTTTCAGCAAAAACCCAGGCTATTATGCGCAAATTTCCCGACAGTGCCAGGGTCTGGGACGACTGGCGTCCGCCGGTTAAAAAAATTGTCCCCGTTTTTGATGAGGCCAGAGCCAAGCAGGCTGGAGTGACAAGATCAATGCTTGCCATGGCCTTGAAAAGCGGATCCATTGGATCCAGGGTGGGACTCTACAGGGAGAAAGACCTTCTTTTGCCGATTATTTCACGCCTGCCTGAAGAGGAACGTCTTGAGGTGGAACATTTACAGGATATTCAGGTATACAGCCCAGTATTTAAAAAATACATTCCCATCGGTCAGGTTGTCTCAGGTTTTGAAACTGTTTATGATGATCCCTTTCGCATGCGTTTTAACCGTAAACTCACTGTCAGCACAAGGGGTAATATAACATTCGGCCTCCTGCCAAGTGAAATGCAAGCTTCAATTGAAGCTGAAATTGAAGCCATAGAACTGCCTCCAGGCTATGAAATGGCATGGGGAGCTGAAAAAGAAGATTCAGCCAAGGCTCAGGCAGGAATCAAGGCCAATATGGCTGCTCCCACAATTGCCATGATACTCATCATTATCATGCTGTTTAATAATCTAAAACAGCCGCTTATAATTATACTGCTGGTTCCTTTTGCAATGATTGGAGTTACCATTGGTCTGCTTGGATTTAATGCACCTTTTGGTTTTATGTCTCTGCTTGGCATGCTCAGTCTTACCGGGATGCTTATCAAAAATGCCATTGTGCTCATTGATCAGATCAATATTGAACTATCAGAGGGTAAAGAACCGCTAATTGCAGTGACCGATGCATCTGTAAGTCGTATGCGCCCTGTGTGTATGGCTGCAATCACCACTGTTCTCGGCATGACGCCCCTTGTTATTGATCCGTTTTTTCAGGGCATGGCAATAACCATCATGGGTGGACTGACCTTTGCCACCGGCTTGACTCTGATTATTGTGCCTGTACTCTATGTGATTTTTTACCGGATTAAATGGCAAAAAATTTAAAACAATGACCTTAAGAATTTTCAAAGCCAACAACTGGTTTTATAAAGAAAAATTTACTTTTCTTTTATCCAGCCTCTTGTTATACGCCATTGCAGCACCGTTTTTTATAGACTTTTTGCAGGCAGACCTTTTTGCAAGGATTTTTTTCTTTATTATTTTATTGTCAGCTGTTTTTGCTGTGAGCTCTAAAAAAGAACACCTGATCATTATATTGATTATATCTGGTTTAAGGATTGTATTATTTTGCTACACACTATTTGTCAGCAGTGAAAATCTTTTAATAATGGATTTTGTTTTACAAATCATCTTTAATGCCTGTCTGATTTTTATTATTGGAGGTTATTTTTATAAGTATGACAGCGTTTCACGGAATACAATATCTGCAGCTCTAATCTGCTATATATTGTTAGTCCTGCTGTGGTCAGATTTCTATTTTCTCGTTGAACTAAAATTTCCCAACTCATTTACCATTGCCCATGAGGCCATTAAACCTAAATTCCCGGATTTTTTGTAACGAGTCGAACCATTTTCTTTTGTTTTCTTGTTTATGTTATTGTTTTAAAAGAAAATAAGGTGTTTTTTCGTTCCAGTTGCACCTCATTTTTTCTCGTTACAATAACATAAATGTAACGAGGCATTATTTCGACTAAAATACTTATATTATTTATTGATTGCAACTATATACGTGAATTCCTCGTTACATTTTTCCGGGAACTCAGGAT
>DAOWMW010000285.1 GCA_030642865.1 Desulfobacteraceae bacterium | reverse complement strand
TTTGACTGAAGCTGGAGCAATTCCCCCAGGGACATCTCCTCCGTTATTTTGGCTATGATTTTTATTAATTCAAGTTTTCCCATTTCAGCGGTGATTGTCAAAGACCGCGCAAGAAGAAAATCGCCAACAAGAACTGCTGCTGCGTTGCCCCATATTAAATTTGCCACAGGCTTACCCCGTCTTATGGATGCGCCATCTACGAGGTCATCATGTAAAAGGGTGGCTGTATGTAAAAGTTCAAAAACAGTGGAAAATGTTTTATCCCTACCCCCCTTGTAGCCGCAGAGTCTTGCCGATAAAATCATAAGAAGGGGTCTTATTCTTTTGCCACCGGCAAAGGTTATATGTCTGGCTATTTTATCAACAAGATCGAAGTGGGGGCGCAGTTTATCTTCAAGAGCCGCTTCAATGTCGGCAAGGTCATTTTTTACTTTATCGAGTATTTTCTTTTTAGGCGTGGTCATATTTGAGTCTGTAAAATATGCTAAGGGTTGGGGATGAAATAAATTACCCAATCCTAAACAAAATAATAAAAAGAACATTCTAATGATGTTGAAAAATTGAAAGTAAAAAGTTATATAATTTCTTTAATACTTCTTCAATCTTTTTATTTTTTTATAAATGGGATGTTTTGGAACAAGGAATAACAGTTTATGGCAAAAAAACCGGCAACCGCAATAACACCGACCAGAGCACAGGATTATTCCCAGTGGTATCAGGCAGTGGTCAAAGCTTCTGATATGGCGGAAAATTCATCAGTCAGAGGATGTATGGTGATAAAACCCTGGGGATATGCGATCTGGGAAAATATAAAGGAGATACTCGATGATATGTTTGGTCAGACAGGGGTAAAAAATGCGTATTTCCCTTTGTTTATACCTCTCTCTTTTTTGGAAAAAGAGGCTGAACATGTTGAGGGGTTTGCAAAGGAATGTGCTGTGGTGACACACCACAGGCTGGAGCAGTCCCAGGGGGGCGGCCTTGAACCGGCGGGGAAACTTGCAGAACCATTAATAGTTCGTCCTACTTCTGAAACAATCATAGGGGATTCTTTTTCAAAATGGATTTCCAGCTACAGGGATCTTCCCATGCTCATAAACCAGTGGGCAAATGTGGTCAGGTGGGAAATGAGAACCAGAATATTTTTAAGGACAAGTGAGTTCCTCTGGCAGGAAGGGCATACAGCGCATTCAACAGAAGAAGAAGCTGTTAAAAGGGGAGAGCAGATGCTTGATATTTATACGAAATTTGTTGAAGAATATCTTGCACTCCCTGTAATAAAAGGGAGAAAAAGTCCTGCTGAGAGATTTCCCGGGGCAATTGATACTTTATGCATAGAAGCGATGATGCAGGACAAAAAAGCCCTTCAGGCAGGGACATCACATTTTTTGGGGCAAAATTTTGCAAAATCTTCCAATATTAAATTTCAAACCCGCCAGGGTGCCGAAGAATACGCATGGACAACATCATGGGGGGTTTCGACCCGCCTCATAGGGGGAATCATCATGGCGCACAGCGATGATAACGGCCTTTTGCTTCCTCCAAAGATTGCCCCTTCCCATGTTGTTTTGCTCCCCATTATAAAAAAGGATGGAGATAATTCCATGGTTATGGAATTTACTGAAAAGCTGGCAAAAGAATTGCGGGAACAATTCTATCACCACAAAAGGATAGGTGTTGAAATAGATAAGCGGGATATGGGAGGTGCCAGGGGATGGGACTGGATTAAAAAGGGGATTCCCCTGCGTGTGGAAATAGGCCCCCGGGATATAGCTGCCGACTCTGTTTTTGTGGGGAGAAGGGACAGGGATCGGAGGGATAAGGAATCCTTTAAAAAGGATCGTTTTGTTGGGGAAATCACTAAAATTCTCGATGAGATCCAGGAGAATATGTTTGACAGGGCACTTTGTTTTAGAAATGAAAATACCAAAAAAATAGATGTTAAAAAAGATTTTCGGGATTTTTTTACTCCAAAGGATCAATCAAAACCTGAAATTCATGGAGGGTTTGCCCTGTCCCACTGGTGCGGGGGAGAAGAATGTGAAGTAAAAATAAAAGAGGAGTTGAGCGTTACTATTCGCTCCATCCCCTTTGAAAAAAGTGAAGAGCACGGCAAATGTATATACTGCAAAAAGCCTTCTGAGAAAATGGTTATTTTTGCAAAAGCGTATTGATTAAACAGGGTAAATATTTTCAAGCTGTGCCGTTAGCCGTTAGTCAGGATGTGCTTTCACCCACTGGGTGTTATTTCCTGCTGGCGTAATACCTCGGTTTTTCAAAGCAGGGGCGGATTCCATATCCGCCCCATATCCGCAGGGCAGAAATGGATTTTGCCGGGCAATCACATAGGGATTTGCCCCTGCTCAGGTTGAAATTAGATTGGCAAATGTAACGAGACCAGACAGATGCTGAATGGTTTTATGCAAAAGCTAACAACTAATAGCTAACCGCACAGATCGAACATTTTTGGTACCCACGGGTCCCCTCGGCAAATTAAACATT